>CADAFY010000056.1 GCA_902787255.1 uncultured Bacteroidia bacterium | reverse complement strand
TCGACCTGGATGGCCGAGGTCTCGACCTCCGTGGGGGTCTGGAAGATACCGTCTGTCACATAACCATAGAAACTGCCGGCAGGGTGTCCTACCGCGTTGATGGTGGTCGTCATATTCAGGCCGAGATTGCCCCCGTAAATGGGGACGTTTCCGTTGAGGGCGGTGATACGGTTGCGATTCCAGGAGGCGATGACCGTGGTGGACCAATCCCAATCCTTTGTCATAATGTTGTGCGTGGTGAGCGCGAGTTCCACGCCGACATTGCGCATGCTGCCCGCATTGATTTGCGGTACATAGATGTCGGAATACCCGGTGGAAATGGGCACGCTCATCGGGACAAGCATATTGCGTGTGTCTTTGACGTAGGCATCCAGCGACAGGGCGATACGGCTTTTCAGGAATCCCATATCCACACCGATGTTGTACTGTTGTACTTCTTCCCAAGTCACATCGGGATTGGCCATCACGTTGGGCGCGAAGCCACCGACGAGGATGTTGTTGAATACATAGCGCACGGATGACAGGCTGTTGGCGGAACCGTATGCTCCGACATTGGTCTGGTTGCCGGTCAGTCCATAGCCGGCCCTCACTTTCAGCTCGCTGACCGCGTCGGTCTTGGGGAAGAAGGCTTCGTTGGATGCTTTCCACGCCAAGGATACAGAGGGGAAGTTCCCCCAGCGGTTTTTCTTGCTGAAGCGGGAGGAGCCGTCACGACGGTAGGTCGCCGTGATGAAATAGCGCTCGTCATAGACATAATTGGCGCGGGCGATGAAAGAGAACAGGGCCCAGTCCGTCCTCGTACCATAGATGAGGGGATTGGTGATGCCATTGTTGATTTCGCGGGCGCTGTCGCTGATGAATGTTTCAATCGAACCGCCGAAATTGCGGTTGGTGTTTTCCGTCATGCTGATGCCGGCGATGGCGTTGATGTGATGCTTGCCGAAATCCTTGTCGAAGGTGAGAATGTTGTCCCACATCCATTCCAGCACATTGTTGTGGTACTGGTAGCGGTTCGACTGTTCGGTGGGGACCGGCTCCCAATCGTAGGCTTGCGTCCAATTGTCCTGGTTCCAAATCATCAGTTGGACGGCGATGGTGCTGCGGAAACGGAGAAAATCCCACGGCTTGAGTTCGCCATAGATGTTGCCCAGCATATTGTAGCCGATGGTCTTTTGGGTGTTCAGTTCGTTGCGCCCGATGGGGTTGATGACTTCTCCCAGGTACATGGAGTTGCCGCTGGGGCCGGCCCAGGTTCCGTCTTCGTGCTTGAGCGGAATGTTGGGCAGGGCGGCGAGCACGTCACCGATATTGTAATCTCCCTGGCTCTTCGTGTCGTTGTTGAGGGTGATGTTGTGCCCGAACTTGAGCCATTTCTTGACATCCGCCTCGCCGTTGAACTGGAGCGTGATGCGGTCGTAGCGGGTGTTTTTGATAACCCCTTTCTGGTCCATCCACTCGGCGGAAATGTAGTACTTGTACACCTCTCCGCCGCCGGCCCAACTGAGGTTGTAATCTTGCATAAAACCGGTCTGGTAGAGTTGGGACTGCCAGTCGGTTCCTTCTCCCAGCAGGGTGGGATCTACATAGCCGTCGTACTGGTCCATCTGACCATTGAGCATCATCTCGTTATGCAGGGAAGCGAACTGACGGGCGTTGAGCAATTTCATCTTGCGGGCGATTTGCTGGATGCTGAAATTGGCCCGGATATCCACTTTGCTGCTTCCAGCCTTGCCCTTCTTGGTGGTGATGAGCACCACGCCATAGGCGCCTCGGGAACCGTATATGGCGCAGGAAGAGGCGTCCTTGAGCACATCGACGCTCTCGACATCGGCCATATTGAGCGAATTGAGGTTGACGGAAGAGGGAACACCGTCGATGACTACGAGGGGCTCGCTGCCGTTGATGGAACCCACACCGCGCACTTTCAGCGAGACATTGTCACCGGGCTTGCCGGTAGAGACGACCTGAAGACCGGCTACCTGTCCCTGCAAGGCACCGCCTACATCGGGAACGGTGGCTTTCTCCAGGGTGGCTCCGCTGACATTTCCTACGGCACCGGTGAGGTCTTTCTTCTTGACCGTTCCGTAACCGATGACAACGACATCTTCCAAGTAGGTGGCGGAAGCACCGAGGCTGACATCCAGATTCGCCTCCCCGTTCCAGACGAGTTCTTTGTCCTCAAATCCGATGTAGGAAAAGACCAGTGTGCTTCCGGGGGTTGCCGAAAGTTGGAATTTGCCGTCAATGTCGGTAGATGTTCCGTTCGTCGTCCCTTTGACGACCACAAAGGCGCCGATGAGCGGCTCGCCATCCGCGTCGCTTACCGTTCCGCTCGCTTCGTTGAGGGAGGCGGCTCCGCCTGTCAGCCAGCCCGATAGAAAGGCTGCGACGAGCGTGATTAGAAATCTGAAATTCTTTCTCATTGTTTCTGCAAAATCGCCGCTTGTGCGCGTGCGAACTTTGCAAATATAGAGAAGACCGAACTGAAAAGGAAGATTCGGAAAAGCAAAAGTAGTGGAATAGAATTGTTAACTTCTTGGAAATCAGAGATGAGTTGTTGTTTTGCTCCCTGTAAAAAGTAGTGCGGTCACCCGGATATTTTCCCGATTTGCGTGACTTTTTTCTCAAATTCGTCTCTTTCGCCCAGTGAGTTATTGCGCATTTTGACCCGGTAGTTATAGATGGTCGACACGGAGTATCGAAGGAATCGGGAGATGAGTACGCTGTCGGTGATGCCGATGCGAATCAGGGCCAGGATGCGAAGTTCGGTGTTGAGACCGAACTGCCCTTCGTCAAAGCGGGCCTCTGCTTTGAGCAATTGATTGACACCGGGGACAAACTCGGGTACCAACGAGAGAAATACCGTGTCGAAGTTCTTCATCAAGGTGTGGATCTCCGCATCGGTATAACTGCTTGAGCGAAGAGTAGAGGTGAGTTCCGTATACTTGCCGGCATTGGCAATCTTCAGCAGGGAGAATCGGTAGGCATTGAGCTTGTCTATGTATTCGGAGCAGTTGACCAGGAATTCGACAATGTATTTGTCTTTGATGGCGTTGCTCTCTGTCAGGCTGACATTGATGCAGTCTAGCTCGCTGTTCTTGCGTTGAATCTCTTCGTTGAGCTGAAGCAGTTTTTCGTTGGTGCGCTTGAGCAGTCTTCTTGAGCGGCGAATGATGCGGAGTTGGTATAGGGTGAAGGCGGTCAGGCAGGCAAGCAGAATGGCAGTGACGGTGGAAAGCCATGCCAATAGGCTAGCCCGGCTCTTTTCTTTCTTGATTTTTCCCATATAACTGTCCTTGATGACAGGCAGGTCGTTGGATATTCGGTTGATGCGGGCGTTGGAGTTGTAGACCAAGGCATCTTCAAGGGAGGAATTGATGCACTCGTAGGCCAAGTCAATGTCGCCTTCGTTGTAGAGCAGCAGTCCCAGTTCGTAGATGGCTTTGTTGTCCATTACGCCGTTTTTGAGGTCGATGGCAGAAGCGTAGGCGAGATGGTAGATGGCCTCTTGAAGCCTTCCCTCCTCTTTATATATACACGCGAGACAATAAGCGGCCCTTCCCCGGTTGGGGCTTTTTTCCTCGAAAAGAGGGTGAATCAACGCTTCCGCCTCGTGGTATTTCTTTTCTTCCAACCTTTTTTCATAGCAAGCGTAGGTGTAGGTCTCGCTGTTTCGGTCGCAGTACATCATCATCGAATCCCTGTAGGCGACGCGCATTTCGTTGAAGCGAGGGCTCTGCGGGTTCAGCGAGCAGTAATTGTTGTAGAAGGACCAAAGCGTATTGTAATAGCGCTCGAGAAGGTCGTTGCTGACCAAATCTTCGCGTTTGATGTTCTTGATGATTTCTTGTGTTTCTATCCATTTCCCGTTCTGGGCGTTGTTCCAGGCAATGAGAAGCAGGTTGCGGATATAGCCTTCTTTGTCGCCTCGCGTCAAACAGAGGGGAAGGATTTTCCGCAAATAATATTCTGTAGAGTCGCTGCTGTAGGAGAAATATTCCCCGATGAGGGCGTTGTACTCATCAATCGCGTCTTTCCCGTCTTTTTCCTGGCGTATGATTTGCTCTTTGATGGCGTCAATGCGCTTCTCTTTGATGGCCTTGTATTGTTCTTTGTCCGCGATTTTTTTGTGTACTTCGCGCAGGACCCCATCCAGGTCGAGGTCGGTGCCGGCGTTGGCAACAATTCCACTGCACGCAAGAAGGGCGCAGCAAGCCGTCGCGGCCATCCATCTCGAAAAGAAAAGGGTATGTCTGTTCATCTTATACCGGGTAATTTCTGCAAACATACGAAAACTTTTTGGCTTATTCGTAAAGCTTCTCTCCGCAGACCGTCCAGACATAACTTTGGTCGGAGGCGATGCGGGTATGGAAATGAGGGAGCGAGCCTGGATGCGGGTTCGCGGCGGTCGAGCCTGAGCCGGCGGCACGCTCAAACAGCCCCGGGAGATCATCGCAGAGGCCTTCGCCGGTCCATTTGAGGTAGGCTTCCTTGCGGGTCCAGTGCTCCGTGAAAGCCAGCAGCGGGTTGGCGGCGGTCCGGATGGAGGCCTGTTCCGCATCGTTGAAGCAATGCCGGCATACATCCCAGTCCAACTCATTAGGAACCGCCTCGATGTCGCAGCCCAGCGCTTGCTCGCCGAGTACGCAGAGGGCCGCCCGGGGGCAATGGCTGAGGTTGAATTGAATCTCGGGATGGTCGACCAGAAAGGGTTTCCCATTCGCACCGAAAGTGAGTACGGGCGGCCCGCTCAGTCCATATTCGCGCTCTAGCCCTTCCATCAGCAGCAGAATGACCGCCACCGATAGCCGCCGGTCCAGGTCCCGGTGGTAGCGCAGGGCATATTCCGCCCGCTGCCGGCCCACCTTTTTATAGGCTTCCGTCAGGTCGATGTCCGCGATATGCTCGTTCAGATAAATCACGTCGGCTTGCAACAATCAGGACTTCTCGGGCAGAACAAACTTCAAATGTCCGATACGGTGGAAGAGAATAATGAGCACCGTCTCGATGCCGTAGGCAATCAGGTAACTGTACCAGATCAGGTTCGGGGCGAAACGCGCAATCACCCACAGCACGGGGATGACCGTCAGTGAAAGCGCGAAGGACAGGAACAGGGCCATCTTGTGATGGCTGTACAGTTTGTATACGACCATCAGCGTGTAGATGTAGCAGAAGGGGATGAAACTCAAGGCAAAGGCGCGTACGGCTTCGCTGCCCACGTTAATCATATCAGGGGTACTCGCTCCGAAGAACTTGACGAGGCCTTGCGGATCGATCCACACATAGAGACAGGTGAGGGCCATCGCGATGGTGATGAAACGGAAGGACTTGATCAAGACCAGCCGGAAGGCTTCGTTGTCCTGCCGGCCCACCTCGATGGCGCCGAGCGACTGGATGGTGCGGCACACGCCCGCCAGGAAGAGGTTGTAAATCTGCAGCAGGTTCATACAGACCGAAAAGGCGAAGATGCCCGTGCGGCCCAGGGACGACAGCACGATGCTGTTGGAACTGAACATCAGCAAGGTCAGGCAGATGGATGCGATGGCCAGCGGCGCTCCTTGTGAGAGTATTTGCGAGAAGGCCTCGCTGAATCGGGCGGCCGCGGTTTTGAAACGCAGGTGCAGGTGGTTGTCCTTGTAGCGGAAATGCCAGAGCATCAGGGCGATGCCGACCAGGTGACCGACGACGGTAGCCGTGGAGGAACCTTGGATGCCCCAGCCCAGCCATTTGATGAACACAATGTCAAGGGACAGGTTGACCGCGTTGTCAATCAAAATGGCAACGGACACCAGCCGGGGACTGCCATCGACACCCACCATCGTGCTCAACCCCCACATCATCATATAGGCGGGTGCCCCGAGCAACATGATGATCAGGTAATCGCGCGTAGGCTGGAACAACTGTTCGTTGTTGCATAGCAAGTGGGTGAAAGCGTCGGGGAAGAGCGCTCCGCAAGCCGTGAGTACCAAGCCCACAATCAGGCAGGCGCCCATTGACAGCGAGTAAATATAGGTGGCGCGCTCCGTGTCCTTTCTCCCGAGTTCCATTCCTACCAGCATTCCGGCCCCTGTGGACAGCAGCATGCTGAGGGTGAACATAAATTGCACCACGGGCTTGGATAGGTTGATGGCGCTGACGCCGTCTTCCCCAATCAGATGGCCCACGATGATGGCGTCCACGACATTGCCCAGACAGCCCGAGAGGGCGATGAGGATGGACGACCACAGGAAACGACTGAACTGTCGGTTGAAGGCTGCTCTTTCTTCCAGATTCATACCTACTTCACATTAAAATAATCGAAACCGACGATGGTGTCCACGAAGCGGTGGACGTAATCGGCGGCCGTAATGGGCCATTGGAAACCGAGGCGGTAGAGCACCTGCGTCGTGTAATCGTTGGTCGATTCGATCCAGCGCATCTGGTGCGTGTTGCTCAGGTTGTAGGCCATCAGCGGACGCAGCAAGGTGACTCGGTCGGGATTCTCCATCATATTTTCCAACGCCTGCCGGAATTCTTCCTGCTCCACCCGCCGGACGGTGATGCCCGCTTCCGCAAATCCGTTGAGGATGTCGGAGAGGAACTGGCGGTGGGTGTTGCAAGGATGGAATACGGTGCATTCCTTCGGCGTCGTGGCCAGCAACAAGATGGCGCGTGCTACCTCGTCGATGGGGGAGAATTCGAAACGTCGGTCGAGGGCTTCGTACGGCACCATTCCCAGTACCACATAGGCGCGCAGCAGGGCCAGGAAGTTGTTGGTGTTGAAATTAATCTGGAATTCACCGTCTTTCTGGCGGGCCGAGAGGTTGCCTACCCGCATAATCTTGGCGTTGAGGCCGTGGTGCGCGATGGCTTCGAGCACGAGTTTTTCCGCCATGAACTTGGAATAGACATACTTGTTCTCTTGGATATGCTGCCCGATCCAGAGTTGCTGTTCGGTCAGTTTGACCTCGGGACCCGGAACACCGTCCATACTCAATCCCGCGATGCTGTTGGTGGAAATGTGAATCAGGCGGGCGTTCGTCCGCAGGCAGAAGGCAATCAGGTGACGCACCGATTCGATGTTGACCATCTCGATGTCGTTGCCGGCGGAGAAATGTTTTACATTGGCCACGCAGTTGATGACGGTGAGGCCTTCCTGGTTGATGCTCTTGAGTGCATCGGGCTGGAGAATGTCGGCAGCAAAGGCGATGACGCGCTCTTCTAGATGCAGGAAGTCCTCCGTTTGCCCGAAATAGTAGAAGAACAGCGTTTTGAGCCGGCGGAGAGCGTCTTCGTCACTCTTGGCGCGGACGGGGCAGATAATGTGTCCGTGGTACCGCAGCAGCAGTTCGTTGAGAATGTGCATACCCAGATAGCCGGTGGCGCCTGTCAGCAACACATCGCCAATGCTTTGGCGCTCGCCGGCGAGCATCGCGGAAAGGGTGTTGCCGCTGAGCATCGCGTTCAGTTCGGCATACGGGCTGTCGGTGTCGGCTTCGGTGTCGTTCGCCTGAGAGCCGCAGGCTGCCTTCCCGTCGGCTGCCTGTGTCGCGTCTGCTGTCGCCTGACCGCCTGCCGCTCGAGAGCCGCCATTCGCTTGCGCACCGTTCGTCTCGCCCAAGTAAGCGGCGAGGGCCCGCGGCGTCTTTTGCTCGAAGAGGTCGTTGAAGACGAGTTGTACGCCCTTCTTGCCCGCTTCCACAATCACCTTGATGGCATTGATGCTGGTGCCGCCGATTTCAAAGAAATTGTCGGTCGCACCCACTTGTTCGATGTTGAGCACTTGGGAGAAAATTTGAGCGAACAGTGTCTCCATTTCTCCTTCGGGCCCCACAAAGGCGGTGGCCCGTTTCAATTCGGGGGCGGGCAGGGCCTTGCGGTTGATTTTGAGGTTGGGCGTCATCGGCATCACTTCCAGGCGCATATAGGCGTCGGGCACCATATAGTCGGCCAATGAGGAAGCGGCCAGGGCCTTTTGAATGGCCTCTTCGCTTAGCGTGGAACCTTCTTCCAAGGTGTAATACAGCACCAGATGCTCGTTGCCCATAACTTTGCGGACCTCGGCGGCCGCCTGGCTGATACCCTTGGCAGAGGTCGCCGGTGTGGTACATCCGCACAGGGCGGCCCCAGCGGTCTTCTTGGATGAAAGGACAGTCGACGAAGGATTGGGCCGTGCGTTCCGGCAGGCGCCAATAGCCGCGTCCCACCTGAATGCCGGCAAAGCACAATTCTCCGGCCACGCCCTGAGGGACCAGATGACCGGACGTGTCCACGATGAAGTTCCAGTTGTTGGCCACGCTCTGTCCGATGGGAATGTTCTCGATGCGGGTGCCGGGCGCAATGCTATAATAAGAGGTGTCGTCCGTACACTCGGTCGGACCATAGACATTGATGATTTCAATATGGTCGCTGTATACACCGCTCATCTTCTCGCCGCCGCCCGTGGTGAAGCGGATGGGGAGGTCGTCGAAGGCGCCCAGCAGCAGGCAGGTCATCGCCGTCGAATAGCCGCCGCCCGTGATTTGGTGGTCGAAGAGGAACTGGCGGATGGCGCCCAGGTCCTTGCGGATTTCCGAAGGCATAATGTGGAACGAACCGCCGAGGGTGAGCACGGGGTACATATCCTCGATGTGCGCGTCGAAAGAGAAGGAACGGTGGCCGCTGATGCGGTCGGCCGCGGTCAGTTTCTCCATATCCACCACCACCGCGATGAAGTTGCGCAGGCCGGCCTGGTGGAGCATCGCGCCCTTGGGCTTGCCCGTGGAACCGCTGGTGTAAATCATATAGGCGAGGCCGTCGGGACGGGATAGGTCGATGGGCTCGAATGCCTTTGCGTCGGCGTTGGCCTGTGCATTCTTTCCGTCGCTGCCGCTTGTCACTTCCGCGATGAAATCATCGATGAAGAAGGTGCGGGCGGCGGCCGTTTCCAGTCCGCCTTCCGCCAATTTGGCCTCCAGCACCGCGTGCGAGGTGATGAGCACCTTCGACTCGGAATTTTCCAGCATATAACTCAGCCGCTCGTTGGGGTATTCGAAATCGAGCGGGGTGTAGGCGGCGCCGGTCTTGTGGATGGAAAGCACCGCAAGCGGGAATTCCTTGACGCGGTCGAGCATCACGCAGACAAAATCATCGGGCTGCACGCCGAAATCGATGAGCCGGCGGGCCAGGGCGTTGGAATAACGGTCCATTTCCCCGTACGTGAGTTGGCTATCCTTGTCGACGACGGCCGGTGCATCGGGGGTCCGGGCGGCCTGCCGGGTGAAGAGTCGGGCGAAGGTTTCGCTCAAATCCACCTCCAGTTCTTTGCCCGTGCCGAGAGCGATGATGCGGCGTTCTTCCGCTTCGCTGAGCAGGCTGAGGGAGGTGAGGGCTTCGTCCGGACTTTCCATCATCCGTCTGGTCGTCACTTGGATGGCATCGGCGAGCGCCTGCATCAGGCGGGCGGAATAGAGCCCGTTGTCGTATTCCACGCATACGCCGGGTACGCCCTTCACGTCTTTGATGAAGAATGTGATGGGGAATTTGGGCACCGGCAGTTCCAACCCTTCCAACGCCAGCGGAGTGCCTTGGCAGAGGTATTGGCTGATAACGCCCCGTTGATAGACGAACTGGATTTTCGCGTTCAGACCATAGTCGGCAGCAATGCGGGCGAAAGGATAACTCTTGTGGCGGAGCGTCCCGTCGAAATCCGCGCTGACTTCCTGCAGGAACTCTCGAACGCTTTGTTTCCCGATATGCGCGCTCAAGGCCAGGGTGTTGACAAACATACCCACGGTGTTGCTGATGCGCAGGTCGGAACGTCCGTTGGAGACGGTCGTGATGCAGAGGTCCTCGCTGTTGGAGAAACGGGACAGCGCATAGTAGGTAGCGGCGAGAATCAGGTGGGCCGGCGTGATGTTGTTGTCCCGGGCGAATGCGTCGATGGCTTCCCCGTCCAGTTCGGACCAGGCATTGCCAATCGTCCCTTTGGCCGCTTCGGCCAAATCGGGCTGAATCTCGGTCGCAGTCTCGCAGTTAGCCAGACGGCTCTTGAACCATTCTTGGGCGGCTTGATAGTCCGGACCGCCTTCGGCCGCTTTTTCCGACTTGACAAAGTCCGCGTAACTCAACTCCTCTTTTTCGAGGGCTTCTCCGTTCATCAGGCTGCAGAGTTGCTGCAGGAAGAGGTCCAGGGAAGCGCCGTCAAAGACCAGGTGATGGACATCGCAAAGCAGGTACAGTTTTTTCTCCGCTTGGACGAGTTCAAAGCGGTAGAGAGGTCCGGCGGCCAGGTCGAAGGGACGGACAAATGTGCGTTTGTACGCTTCCAGTTCTGCTTCGCTCAGATTCTTGACGGGAATGTCGATGGGCTGGTCCGGGGCGGTCGTTTGTACGATGTCCGAACCATCGTCTCCAAAATGAACGGTCAACTGGGGATGCCGGGCGACAAGGGTCCTGAGTGCTTCGGCCACGGCCTTGGCATCCGTTCCTGCGGGGAAGGTGATGCAATAGGGAATGTTGTAGAGCGGGGTCGAAGGGTTCTTCAGGCAGTCAAAATAGACGCCGGTCTGGGCATAACTCAAGGGAACCGAAACCGGTCCGGCGACACCGGCCTGGGGTGTAGCCGTCGGTGTACCGTCAGCGCCTTGCGCATCAGCCGGCATTCCGTCGGCTTTGGCCGCAGTTTGTGCGCCGTTTCCGGACAGCACCTGCCGGTAGATTTCGTTCTCGATGCCCTGCAGCGTCCCATTCTTGACCAGCGTGGTCGCATCCAACGACACGCCGAAGCGCTTTTTGACCTGCACGGCCAGTTTGATGGCGGAAATGGAGGTCAGGCCCACTTTTCCCAAAATGGTGGTGATGCCGAATTCCCGGTTGCCGGCGATGGCCGCAATCATCTCGAAGAGTTCCGTTTGCAACAGACTCATCGGGGCTGCGGTGGCTTCGACGGCTTCCACTTTCTTTTCCGGTTTGGGCAGGGCCCGTTTGTTGACCTTGAAATTCTGGTTGAGGGGAATGGCGTCGATTTGCATCGTCACGGCCGGCACCATATAGGGCGGCTTCTGTTCCAGGATGAAGTTATTCAGGGCCTCGACATCGACGCTCTGGTCGCTGACGATGTAGGCGGCGATGAATTTCCCGCTGCCGTTTTCTTCGTCAAAGGCTTGTACGGTCGCATCTTTGATGCCCGGGAATTCCCGGATGATGGCTTCGACCTCTTTCAGTTCGATGCGGAATCCGCGAATTTTGACCTGACCGTCCCGTCGTCCGATAAACTGGATGTCGCCGGAAGGCAGGTAGCGCACGATGTCGCCGGTCTTATAGATACGGCTGAATTTTTCTTCGTCGGTGAAAGGATTGGCGATATAAACCTCGGCCGTCTTTTCGGGGCGGTTGAGGTAGCCGCGGCTGACCTGCGGTCCCGCTACCCAGAGTTCTCCGACGGCGCCGACGGGCAGGCGTTGTCCCCGTCCGTCCACAATGTACAGACGCAGGTTGTCGAGGGGCTTCCCGATAGGGATATCCTTCAATTTCTCGTCCACGCGGTAGATGGTGGTGAGAACGGTGGTCTCCGTCGGGCCATAGCCGTTGTGGAGGTGGTAGCCCTTCGGCGGGGCGAGGGGAGCCAGTTTTTCCCCGGCGGTGCAAAGATGCAGCAGGGAATGATTTTCCATACTTGTGGCGAACTGGTACGCTACCTGGGTAGTGATGAAGGCGTGGGTGATGGATTCCTGTTCGAAATAGTCGTTCAAGGCGACCAAATCCAGGCGCATTTCTTGCGGGATGATGTAGATGGGCACGCCGCAGGTGATGCCGCAGTACAGATCCATCATACATACATCGAAGCCGTAACTGGCGTAGGCGGCCACTTTGTGTCCCGGTTTCAAATCGAAGTACCGTTGGTACCAGTGGCAGAAGCAGACCAGGTTGGAATGCTGTAACTGGCAGCCTTTGGGAACTCCGGTGGAGCCGGAGGTATAGAGCAGAATGAACAGACTCTCGGGCTTGGGGCCTTCGGGGAGTTTGTCGGCCGCCGGCAGGGAAGCCAAATCTTTAGTCAGCAGTACATCACCTTTGAAATCATCCACGATGGGACGTAGGGCCTCGTCGGCAATCAGCACTTTGGCGTTCGCGTCCTGCATCATAAAGTTGAGCCGTTCTTTCGGATAACTGGGGTCAAGAGGCTGATAGGCGCAGCCTGCCTTGCTCACGCCCAGCGAAGCGATGACCATCCACTCGCAGCGGGGAATCAGGATGGACACGACATCTTCCGCGCCCAGTCCTTTGGCCGCCAGGGTGGCCGCGATGCGGTCGCTGATATCGTCCACCTCGGCGTAGGTGTATTGCTTGTCTTTGAATACCACCGCCACTTGGTCAGGTGTAGCCTTGGCCTGCCGGCGGAACAGCGAGACGATGGTCTGGGTGTCGTCGTAGGGGATGTCCGTCTCGTTGAAACGATCCAGCAAATCCCTCTGCGAAGCGGTGGACAGGTCAATCTCGCGCAAAAATTCTTTCGACAGGAAACCCTCGGCGACCGCCTCGTAACTCTCCAGGAATTGGCTGACCAATTCCTTTGAGTGTACTTCGGCGCTGTATTCCGCCTCGATGCAGCAGCGTCCGTCGCGAAGATAGCCCTTCACATAGAGGGGCACTTCGAGGGTGTTGTTGTTCAGACGCTCCGCACACATCGGCTTGCCGCAGAACTCCCGGCTGTCGAACAGGTTGCCGTGCCAGGCAAACATCGTGGCTACCTGCAGTCCCAGGTCGCTGACGGCATCGCTGTAGGAATAGGCCTCGTGCTCCCGGCAACCGCTCGTCTGCTCCTGACAGGCTTTCAAAAAATCAAGGACGGAGGTTTCCTCCGTGAATTGGGCATAAACGGGGAAAGTCTTGACCAGCATCGCTACGGAATGAGCCAGGCGCCGGTCGCTGCGTCCGTTATGGATGCTGGAGAACAGGGTCTGCTGTTCGTTGTTGAATTTGGCGAGCAGATAAGCGTAAACCGCCGTGAAGAAGGTGTTTTTGAACAGTCCGTTTTTCCGGCAATAGGCCTCCGCCCGCGCCATATCCGTCTGCATTGTGCGGGTCAGCTTCGCTTCCGTGGCGGCTGTTCCGTCGAGGTCCGGCAGCAAGGGAGAATAGCAGTCGCCGCAATCGAAGTGTTGGGCATACCATTGTTTATCTTCTTCAAAGGCCGGGGTGGTCCGTCGTTTCGCCTCTTCTTCCGCCACCTCGCCCAGAGTCAGAGCCTCGGGCTCCAAAGGCTCGCCATTGTAGGCCCTTTGAATATCCGCAAGCAATACCTGGCGCGAGGTCCCGTCACTGATGATGTGATGAATATCCTGCAAAAGGTAAAAATGTTCCTTGTCTTTCAGCAGACGGATGCGGAACAGCCGGTCTTTCAACAGCGAGAAAGGCTGAATGAAAGCGGCTTTGACGGTTTCGATGTTGTCAATCTCCTCCACTTTCAGCGTAAAGCATTCCTGGCTGTCGATGCACTGCACGGGCTCGTCGTTGCTCCCGACTGCGATACGGGTGAACAGGGTGGGATGGACGGCCACGGCCGTCTCGACGGCGCGGCACAACCGATCCCCGTCCAGGTTCCCGTCCAGGGTGTAG
>CADAFY010000055.1 GCA_902787255.1 uncultured Bacteroidia bacterium | reverse complement strand
TCAGATCGTTGTTGATCCCTTCCGCCGCGCCGCGCTCAAGGGCCGGCTTGCAAGAGAGCAGCGTCAACGCCGCCAGCAAACAAACAAAAATCTTTTTCATATCCGGCAAAATTAATCAAATTTTTTCATTTTGCCGCTTTTGTCCAACTAGAATGATGTACTGCCGTAGCCGCCCCAGAAGGTTGTACCCAAGCCGGCGCTAACGGAGGAGATAGAAGGCGTGGTGGAAGAATAGACATACAGGGTAGAGCCGCCACCCATACCGCCGCTGCTGCCGGAAGGTGTCTTGATGGCGAATTTCTCCGTTCCTGCCGTGATGCCATACCAAGCGCCTTTGCTATAACTCGCATAAGCGGCCTTGAGGCTGTTGCTGGCGCCGCTTTCCACGCCGCCGGCCGCCACCACCGTACCGCCTTGAAGGTAAAGACGGAAGCCTCCCTCCGTATTGGCGTCAATGGCCAGTTCCGGACTGCCGGAGCCAGCACCATAGACCCAGCCCCCTTGAATAAAGAAATTACCGTTGGCATCCAGGCCGTCATTGGCCGTTGACAAGCCGCAGACCTTGCCGCCCGTAATCGTGAAGGTACTGCCGGAGTTGATGGCATCATCGGCCGTGGAATAGGCGAAGACCTCTCCGTCTGAAATGGTGATGGTCTTTTTGACCTCGATAGCCTCGCTGTTGGAACTGGTCACGCTTACACTGCCCCCGCTGATGAGCAAATCGCCCGTCATCGCGGTATAGGTCGTATGTCCGCCGCCATTGCTACCGGGACCACCGGGGCCGCCACCGGGAGGCATCCCGCCGGGACCGGCTTTGGTGTCGCTCTTGACGGCCCAGCCAATTTTGATGCCTTTGGCACTCACCTGATCGGATGTACCGTTGAGGGTGTAGGGGTAATTGGCCCCGGTCGTCTTGATATCCAATGTTCCGCCGGAAATCTCGCTGGTGAAAATATAGACGCCTTTCTCGGCGCTGCCGCCTACCCTGAGACCCTTGCCGCCCGCGCCGGAATTGGTGATATGGACCGTACCGCCCGTCATTTTGAAGGCATAGTCCGCTTTGATGCCTGCCGAGCCATTGTACTCGCCGTCCTCCTCATCGTAGGCCGTACCGCCCGTCACATTGATGGTGGTAGTTCCGCCGGTTATAACTACCAGCGAATCCGAAGAGAAGCCTTTTTTCATCGCCGCCGCGACCGAGGCATTGATGGCGCCGCCGCCAATATAGATATAATCCTTGCCCCGGATACCGTGGCCCGCTTGGGAACCGGCAGTCACGGTCAAAGCGGGAGCTTCCTCCATCAAGCGGATATAATCGTCAGAGGTCAGCGCCGCCTTTCCCTGCTGGTTGTTGGCGGAGATGGACAGCGAACCGCTTCCGCTGAAAACCAACTGCCCTTCGCTGAAAAAGACGGCTTTCATATCTTCTTCGTCCGTCTGGGCATAAGTGGCGGAAGATCCGTCCGCGAGGAAATTGCTGCCGCTGACCACGACAAAGCATCGCTTTTTACCCTGGTTGTTGATGGCCGCCCCATCCGGATTGGTCAGGCTGAGCCCGTTGAGATACAGCGCCTGCTTGTTTTTGGAATAAATCTTCAGCGAGCCATCGGAGCAACTGCCGGAGAGTTCATACTTGACCTTCTCGCTCGTGCCCGTATTATCAATGGTCACATCCGTTCCGTTGACACTGACAATGTTTTTCTCATCGCCCGTCACCTCCACGGAAGAGTCTGACCAGACCAATGAGATGGTGCGGCCGAATTTTGTCCCGGAGACATCATCTTCATCATCGTCAGGCAGATCTACAGTCGAAGCGGGCACATCCACCACCGCGGCGGAAGCCGCATTGCCTCCCACATTGACAGTTTGGGGCAAAAAGTTGTCTTTCGTGCATCCCGCCCAAGCAAGCGGAAGCAAAAGCATCCATAAAAAGTGGTTTTTCTTGTTCATAGCATATCCTTTTTAAAATTCAAACGGGCATTTCCCTTTCAAAGCGAATGCAAAATAAGCATTGCACGCGCCTCCCTGCAACCCTTTTCCGACCAAATCGGGATTTTTCTCAACGAAATTTGTTTTTCTCCCGGCTTGCGTATATCTTTGTCCGTATGAAACGACTCCGTATCAAGAAAGAACAGGGGATGATTCTCTGCGTGTGGGGATTTATCCTGCTGGTTCTGCCTGTCATATTGATGGATTGGACGCGCGTATCCGGCGTATCTGACATCTGGCGCGGATTCACCTCAACCTGGTTTCGCATCCTGCCGTTCCTGTTGCTCTACATCCTGCATCACGACGGGCTGATGCGTTGGTATCCCCGAAAAAAAGGATGGTACTTCACGGGGCTGGCGGTTTTGATGCTTCTGTTCGGTGCCTGGCAGTTTGTGGACCCTCATCGCCCCGGACCGCCCCACGACCCTCCCGGGCCTCCGCCCGCTTTTGACCGACCGGACGGACCCCCTTTCGACCGACCGGACGGACCCCACCATCCCCTCGGGAGAGAAGTCTCCTTGATCTTGCTGGGACTGCTGATGGTGAGCGGCGATTTCGTCGCGACCCTCTATGGGCGGAAAAGGCGCATAGAAGAGTCGTCCGGGACCACTCCCCCGAATGGGAACACAGCAGAAGCATTCCCGAATGGGGACACCGGCCATCCCGCGCCCGAGAGGACGGCCCCTGCTCCGCGCGAACTTTACTTTATGAGTGATTACCATCGCGTCAAGGTGCTGGTGGAAGACATCCTTTACATCCAAAGTATGGGAGAATACATCAAGATTTACCGGCGCAGCGACGCAATGCCCTTGATTACCCTGTACGGCATCGCCCGGCTGGCTTCGGAACTCCCCGAAGGGCAGTTTGTCCGCATCCACCGTTCCTACATCGTCGCCCGCAGCGCCATTGAAAAGACTTCCCGCAGCGAGGTCATCCTCGCAGGCAGAACTACCCTTCCCGTCGGCGCCACCTACAAGGATGCCTTGAGTACCAAAGTCTGATTATTCCTCTACTTCCAAATAGAAACTCATCGGACGGAAGCCATCGTTGCAGCTGATCATTGCAGATAGCGGATGCTTCATCCAGCCGTCATAGAAATTGCCTTCCCCGCGCGCAAGCGACTCGACAAAAGGCCGCAGCGACTCCCAGGCCGAAGGGCAGAAGCCCTCGGGGCATTCTCCGCTGCGGGAAATCCAGGTCTGGCCCACCCGCAAGTCACACGCGTGGAGAATCGGATTCTCATACCGCGCCATCAGATCCTCGTAAACGGTCTGCCTTACTGCCGTGATTTTGACATTCATAATGCAAATGTATATAAAAAACGCCAGAACCGAAAATACGGCCTGGCGCTCCTTCAGCGGTTTATGCTTGACTATTCTGCGGTATAATGGTAATCCCACTTGGCAGCCCACTCGTAGCCTTGTGAAGAATCGTCGTTCTTATAGACACGGCAGCCATAACGCAGGGTCGTGGAAGGGCAACTCACATCTTTGCAGATTTTTTCCAAATCTTCCGTTTTGAATTGGGCGGCATATACATTGACACGCTCCTGAAGAATACGGAAACAATCCGCCCGGTCTTTTCCGGCAATGGTCACGTCTTCATCACAGGGGCAGGCTTTCGCTTTAATATAGTTGGCAAAATCTTGTGCCGCTCTCAACTCTTCCGGAGAATCGCCCTCTTTGCCGTTTTCGATAAAAACCTCCAGTTTGTACTTTTGCGTATACTCTTTATTGCAAGAAGAAAAGAACGCGACGCTCATAAGCGCCAAAGAAAGGAAAACAATGATTTTTTTCATAATCAATAATATTAATGGATTCTGTTTCTAAAACGGTCGCAAATTTAACATTTTTTCAACGAATTTGCAAACCTGCGAGAGGCAGACGTCATTTCACCCCCACTCCCGGCAGGAATCCGCCTTCCTTTTGGCGCGTATAGGTTCCTCGCATAGCCTCATAATCTTTCGGCACGCGCCAATGGTCGGCGGGAAGCGTCACCGGAACGACCGCATAGGAGTCTTCCACCATTCCAGGCTTGGTACACCAAAGATAGGTAAATGCAGGCGACAGCAACTGTGGCTTCTCACCTGCAGAGATGACAAGTTTTAAGGTGACGGCAGCCTCCAGACGCGCCGGCAAGTCGTTTTGGTTGGACAAAGCATTGCCGAGGGAATAGATGACGGGAACGCCGTCTATCTCCTGAACATCCTGCACGACGTGCGGATGTCCGCCGATAACGGCATCGGCCCCCTGCTCCACCAACCAGCGGGCCATTTCCTCCTGTTTGTCGTCGTGGCGCAATTGGTACTCCTCTCCCCAATGCGGGAAAACCAGTACGAAATCCGCCTTTTCCCGCGCCCGCCGGAGTACCGGAGCCAGGGCTTTCCGGTTCAGGTGCAACACCTTGGGCCAGTTGTCATCCGAGCCACAATTGGTGCCGTAAGTACCATTGACAAGGGCCAGAGTGATGCCTTTCACATGGATGTATAGCGGGTTCTTGAGCGTATCTGCTTTGGCATCTGCCGCTATGCCGGTATAGGCTATACCCATATTTTCCAACACATCGAGGGTGCGCCGAAGCCCCTCGGAGCCTTTGTCCAACATATGATTGTTGGCTGTGAGCAGGATATCAAAACCCACATCCCGGAGGTAGCGGACGAAATCGTCCGAGCCCGAGAACGACGGATAGCCCGTATAGGGCGGCCCTGCCAGCGGAAACTCCATATTTCCGACAGCCACATCTGCGCCGGACAAATCCTTTTCCACATATTTGAAAAAAGAACCGTAGCCGTAGCGTTCCGCACTTTTTTGAACCGCCCAATGACTGATGATGTCCCCCATCACCCGGATGGTCACGGTATCCGCAGACGGCGCTTTCTCCACCAACGGTTCAACCTCAGCAGGGACACGCCTCCTTCCGTTCCAAAAGAAAACACACAGCACCAGGGCCGATAATCCCACCGTCCCCAAAAGAATCCGAGAGCGTCGCTTGCCGATAGACATAGATACACGATTCAGTATGTAAAGATAAGAAAAACTTTATGGATTTTGCGAGAAGTTATGTATTTTTGTACTCGTTACTTCTAAATTCCAAAACAATGAAAAGATTGACAATCGTAGTGTTGTTGCTGCTGGCAACATTCAGCCTGACGGCCGAAGCCCAAAAGAAAGTCGTTGATGCCAAGACAAAATTCGCAAAAGAGGCTTTGCAGCCCTATGTAGACCGGGGAGAACTGCCCGGCGCCATCAGCGTGTTTTACAAAGACGGCGTGCAGGAGACCTGCTGCATCGGGTATGCCGATGTGGCGGCCAAACGCCCCATCAAGATGGACAATGTCTTTATGCAGTGCTCGCAGACCAAAGGATTCTGCGGCGTGACGATTGCCAAACTGGTTGAGGAGGGAAAACTCTCGCTGGACGATCCCGTATATAAATATCTTCCCGAGTTCAAGGAATTGTGGGTGCGGGTCGAAAAGAACGACAGCGTTATGGTGTTGCATAAAGCCCAAAATGTCCTGACCGTACGGATGGTCCTCAACCATACGGGCGGCTTTCCGTTTGAAATCAGCGCCAAACGTCAGGATGTGCGGGGCGGAGGATGGTCCGGCGGCGCCCCCATCCGCCAGGTGGCCTCCATCGCCGCTGCCTCTCCCTTGAGGTTCGAACCCGGGACCCAGATAAAGTATTCCAACACGGGTATTGATATCGGTGCGGCGATTGTCGAAGTCATCACGGGAATGAAATGGGAGCAGTATCTCAAACAAACCGTACTGGACCCGCTGGGGATGAAATCGACTTGGTTCTGGCCGAGCGACAAACTGCTGCGCAACAAAATCGAACTCTATACCTACAAGGAAAACGCCCCTGCCGAATGGCGGGAGGAAATGGAATGGGAGCAGCGTCCGTACAATGATTCCCACGTGTTTGCTTCGGCCGGCGCCGGACTGTGGACGACGGCCAACGACCAATTGAAATTCTACAAGATGCTGATGAACCTGGGCGTAGGCGACAACGGCGTCCGCATCCTGAAAGAAGAGACCGTCAAATCCATCCTGGCCCAGTCAACCCGTCCGGAAGAAATGGAGGGCTATTCCCTCGGACTGTCCGCCCCCAAGAAAGACAACGAAGACGCTTGGTTCGGTCACGGCGGCGCCTGGGGTACCAACTGCTCTGTCAACTGGCACAAAAAACAGTTGAAACTATGGGTGGTCCAACGGGCAGACGGGCCTCAACCTTGGAAAGAGGAACTTAAAAAGGCAGCCGAAGCCTTCTTTGCCCAGCCCTTCGGCAACTCCGATGTCGATAAATACACCGGCCGGATCGGAGCGGCGAATTAAAGTAGCAGATGCCCCGCAAACTCTTTTGTGAAATATCACCGCTGACATACCGGATATCGGTGGAGAAAGAGGTTCTCAAACGAGATTTGAGAGACCTGCGCAAGCGTGTGCATTTCGCACGCGAGCGGGATGAAAGTGTGCTCCCCGTCGTGGTATATCCGCATAATTCCCTGATACGTCGTCGGCTGGGCAATGTCAATATGCAGCTTCAAGAGAACAAGGCAGCCAATCTCGCCCTGGCCGTTGCCTGCATAGACGGAGTCCTGATTCGTCCCGGCGATGTTTTCTCCCTCTGGAAACTGGTCGGTCGGACAAGCAAACGGAAAGGATACAAAGAAGGATTGACCATCGAGCGGGGGAAGCCCTCACAAGGCGTCGGAGGGGGTTTATGTCAATTGTCGAACCTCATCCACTGGATGGTCCTGCACAGCGAACTTACCATCACGGAACATCATCACCACGACGGACTGGATCTTTTCCCGGACTTTGGCCGGCAGATTCCTTTCGGAACCGGGACCAGCATCTCGTACAATTATCTGGATTATCGCTTTGAGAACAAGACCGACAAAGTATTTCAATTGAAACTGTGGGTGGATGAAGAATATCTCCGAGGAGAGTTGCGGGCAAACGCCCCTTTATCCCATACCTTTCACATACACGCCGAAAACGAGTATTTCTCCCGCGAGAACGGCGTCGTCTATCGCAACGGGCAGGTCTTTCGGGACGTAATCGACCCCGTCACAGGCAAATACATTGAAAGCAAACTCATCCGGACCAACCACGCCCGCGTGCTGTACGACTGCCCGCCGGAACTGATAAAGGAAGAGAAGGGTTAGCAGAGCCGCCAGGCAGAAATCAAAGCGTAGCCATTACTTGAGCATTTTCTTGGCAAGCAGTCCTAAAAAGAAGCGTTCCGAAATGGAAAGTTTCTGTACCATACCCAGGTAGATGATATCCAGCGCAGCAAATTTCCGGCACTCTTTAATGAATGCATCCATATGGTCCGGACCATTGTACTCCAAGGCAAACGCATTCCAAAACTGGACAAGTTGCTTGTCACTCATATGGGCGATTTCCTGGACGCGGCCCTTTTTCCCGAAGATATTACAGAAAAGGAAGAAATGCCCCAGATCGAACTGAGGGATACCGTGGGTGGCCCGCCCCAAGTCTATCCAGTAACACTTGTCATCGGCCATAATAAGATTCCCCATCTGAAGATCTCCATGCAAAAGGTGGTTGCTTTCAGGAATGGATTTCACAAATTCGATGAGCCTTTCCTTAGCCTTGCCTCCTACCAGAGCAGTGGTCTCGGCGGCCTCAAGCATACGTTGCTTTTGGGAGGGGACCCACTGGCTGTCTTCTATCGTTTTAGCGTGGAACTCTTTGAGGAGCCGAGCCATCTGGATGGCCCGCGCATCAATGGACGAGGGATCGTCGGCGCAAAGGCGGGAAAAGGATTTCTTGCTTTGGATATTCTGACATTTGACGCCGAAGCAGTCTCCTGCCCGAATGATTTCAAACACCTGAGGAGTAGGAACACCGGTATCAAAGACAGATTTTGGCGTGTAGAACTCCTTCCGGATGGCATCCTCCGAGGTATCGTTCGTATTGACCTTCAACAAGACGCCAGGTTCAGCATCATTAACATAAACTGCACCGTTGCCGCCTTCGCCCACCTGCCTCCAGGCAGATAGTTCAATTTGGGGATAAGTTGTCTGGGACATAATCTATAATACAAGCATTTAATCGGGTGTAAATATACACTTTTATTTTTTAACTTCGCACTAAAGAAATGCAAATTAAGGACTTAATAGTCCAAAGACGCCTTCAGGCGTCGCGGTGGAGCGTCAGCGAGATGTCGCGGGGGTTAGAGAGAAGCATTGCTTCACAAAAAAAGAGACCGTGCGGTCTCTTTTTTTGTGGAGTATAGGAGGTTTCATCTATCCGCGTAATACATTGATAGTTAATTATTTATACCGTATTCGGTTTGGATACTATGGCGAAATCTTGGACAAATGTACAGATTTCGCTATGATATCAACCTCTATTCGGAGGCAAACAAATCGTCCATCGTGACGACCGGTCCAAGGTCTCCGGCGTACTTGTTTCCTTGTACGCCATATGGACTGACCACGGTCAAGGATAACGTGTAGGAAGTTTTCGTCTTGCTTCGGAACAGTTCCCGTCGAACGCGCATTTCTTCCATATAAGAAGTCTTGATCACGAACGGAGCAGAAGAATACTTCATCTCACAAAGGTTGATGACTCTGTCGGCCCGTTGAATGACCAGATCAATCTGGCCTCCCGTCTCATCATTATTTTTCGGCACATAGGACCACGCCGATACGTCGCTCTCGATACCGGAGATGCCCAGACGCCGCTTGATCTGCTCAATATGGTGCAGGCATACCTGCTCGAAGGCATAGCCATACCACGACTCCCGCTTTTGATCTCTCATTAGCGTCCAAGCGTGGGGATTGGGTACGTGATTACCGCCGACGAAGCGAAGGTAGAAGAGGGAATACATATCTGACAACTGATATAGCGCCCCTTTCTTCTTTCCAGCATAAGGATGGTACATTCGCAGAAAGTCGCAGCGGCAGAGGTTTTCCAGTACCTTTGTCAATGCCTGGTTATCAGGGATCTTGAGTCCAGAGACAATCTCCTTGCGCGTCAGCCCCTTCAGTTTGGAGGCGAGCAGTTCCACAACTCTTGTGTACAGTTTCGCATCATTGAAAAGGGAACGATATAGGAAATCGTATTCGCTTCTGAGTTCCCCTTCCATCGTGAAAAACAAACGGTCGATGTTCTGCATGATGCTGTAGTCTTTATCCAGCATTTGCAAATAATAAGGAGTGCCGCCCAATGCCATATAGCACTGCATGATTTGTTGCCTGTCCCAATCGAATCCTGCGCTGCGAAGGTACTGTTCAGTCTCATAAAGGTTGAAAGGGTATAGCGGTATACGTCGTGTAACCCGGTTATGAAGCCCCCCTTTGTCGCCAAGGAGTTTGTTGGTCATCCAAGTGGTAGCTGATCCGCAAACGATGAGTTTCAGGCCCTTGACGGTAGATCCCCACATATTCCAGAAAGACTCCAGAGCCCGGACGAAGTCGGACTTCGGTGTATCGTACCAGGGCAACTCATCGATAAATACCAGGATTCTCTCTTTTTTCAGCGTGGAAAGATATTCCTTCAGACAGTCGAAGGCTTCGAACCAGTTCTTGGGATGCGTTTTTTTCCTTCCGGAATAAGATGCAATCTGCCTGGAGAACTCACTGAGTTGCTTGTCCTTGGCTATTTGGTAGATTCCAGAAGCATAAAAGTCAAACCTATCGCTGAATAGTTCTTTCACAAGAAATGTTTTTCCTACTCTTCGGCGACCGTAGATAGCAACGAATTCCGCCTTATCAGAGTCATAGCATTTCTGCAGAATTTCCTGCTCCCGCCTGCGTCCTATGATTGATGCTTTGTATTCCATACGTCAATACTTATGGTGCAAAGATACTATTAATTTTGAATTAATAGCCGATAGCGTAGCGAAATCTTTCTTTATTCACGAGATTTCGCTATGGTATAGGCAAAAATTTTGTGAGATATAGATAAACCAGTTGATGAACCGCTATCTGAAGCACCTCTGCCAGCTGGTAGGCTTCAACACGCCTACCACCAAGATATACTACAAAGGTGGTGAACGTATGGAGGAGACTTCCCCCAAATGCGACTTGATAGGTACCCACGCAACTCGCCGCACCTTCATCTGCTTCGCCCTCTCCAGCGGCATCCCGGCCCAGGTTGTCATGAAATGGACCGGCCACTCCGACTACCAGGCCACGAAGCCTTATATCGAGATTGCCGAGAAGACCAAGGCCGATGCCATGAAGCTCTTTGAGCAGGAAATGGAGAAGTAATTACAACCCACCGGATCTGCCTCATTACGGAGTTTTTCTGCATCATTTCGTCAAATTTGATGCAGATATTTGTAAAATGAGGCAGAAAAACGCTATCTTTGCAAAGAAATAACGAAGTGTTATGCACGAGTTTGACTTCATAAACCGTCCCAAAGACCTTCTTACTCCAGAAGTGGTCAGTATTCTCACGCGCCTGCATGAATGCAGGGGCCGACAGGAACTTTTCATCGAGGCCGAGGCTGATGTCCTCACCGCCTTGCTTGAGGTAGCCAAAATCCAAAGTACAGGAGCATCCAACCGCATAGAAGGAATCTATACTACTGACGAGCGTCTGAATGCCCTCGTCCAGGAAAAAGTAAAGCCCCGTAACCGCAATGAAGAGGAGATCTCCGGCTACCGCGATGTGCTGGCCACCATCCATGAATCCTACGAATACATTGCCCCTCGTCCTAACAATATCCTCCAGCTGCACAGGAATCTCTATTCCTTCAGCAGCAGCGCAGTGGGCGGCGTGTATAAAAATTCGGACAACATCATCGCTGAAAAACACGTCGATGGCACAGAAACCGTCCGATTCCGTCCAGTGCCGGCCTTCCAAACGGCCGATGCCATGCTGAATCTCTGCACGCGATTCAATGAGGCCATAGAAGCCGGTACCTATGACCCGCTTCTGCTGATGCCTGTATTTATCCTGGACTTCCTCTGCATCCACCCGTTCAACGACGGGAACGGACGCATGAGCCGGCTCCTGACGCTCCTGCTACTGTACCGTGCAGGGTTTATCGTGGGTAAATACATCAGTATCGAGATGCTAATCGAAAAGAGCAAGGATTCTTATTATGAAGCCCTGCAGGCCAGCTCCCAGAACTGGCACGAAAACGGCAACGACTACCTTCCTTTCCTCAAATATATGCTGGGCGTTGTCGTCAAGGCCTACAATGAATTTGAAGACCGGGTTGAGCACCTGCGCCACAGGAAAATGTCCAAAGCTGACCGGATCAAGGATCTTATCGAGAAGACCCCGGGCAAGATTTCGAAGAAGGATATTGCCCAGGCCTGCCCGGATATCAGCGTGACCACCATCGAGCGAAC
>CADAFY010000054.1 GCA_902787255.1 uncultured Bacteroidia bacterium | reverse complement strand
ACCTTGTAGGGGACAGACTCGATAGGCCGCTCGGCATCGATATACCATTTTTTATCCTTACCGTCAACCATCGCACAGCGCTGCCGTTCGTAATCCATATATTCCGCGTAATAGGCATCGACGCCTTCATCCAGATGGAATCCGCCGTCTTCCAATCCTTTCTTCAAATCGATGATATAGGAGCCGTTGACATCTCCCGACCCGGTTCCTCCCGTGATGAAGTCATAGGAAGCCACGCCCAGAAGCGCGATGGTCTCGGAGGTGTCCAGCGGCAGGGGCTGCCCGGCGTTCTTCAGCAGCACCATTCCTTCCCGGGCGGCTTTGCGGGCTACCTGTGCATTCTTCTCCAGGGAGGGTTTGTTGGAATAGGCATATTGGGCGAAACGGGGTGTCTTCACGACAAGTTTCAAGATGTGTTCCACCGCCTTGTCTACCGCCTCCATTGACAGGGAGCCGTCTTTCAGCCCTTCCACCAAAGCCTGGTAGTGGCGGTCGCTGCCCGGCTGTATCATATCGTTGCCGCTGGCGACGATGGCCCTGGCATCATATCCGCCGCCCCAGTCCGTCATCACGGCCCCGTCATAGCCCCACTCTTCCCGGAGCAGATGTGTCGCCAAATCCTTATTCTCCGCCGCATAAGTGCCGTTGATATAATTATAGGATGTCATCAGCGTCCAGGGTGAGGATTCTTTGACGGCGATTTCAAAGTTGCGCAGATACAACTCCCTCAACGCCCGTTGACTCACGCGGGCATCGAGAAACAGACGGTTGAGTTCCTGGTTATTGGCCGCAAAGTGCTTGAGAGAGGTACCCACGCCCTGACTCTGTACACCCTTGATATAGGCAGAGGCCATTTTTCCGGCCAGCAGGGGGTCCTCCGAATAATACTCGAAATTACGCCCGCAGAGCGGATTGCGGTGGATATTGACACCCGGAGCCAGCAGCACGTCCACGCCATATTCCTTCACCTCATTGCCGATGGCTCCGCCCACCTCCAGTACGAGCGGGAGATTCCAAGTGGAAGCCAGCGAGGTGCCGATAGGAAATTTCGTACACGGGCGGTCTTTGATCCTCACGCCGGCAGGTCCGTCCGCCAGCACGACGGCCGGAATCCCCAGACGCTCCACGGGATGGGTCGTCCCGGCCGCACCGGGCACATACAACGAGGTGTATCCCACTCCGTCAAACTGTTTTGACTTGGAACCCACAATCAGCGCCGCTTTTTCCTCCGGGGTCAGCAGCGAGATGATTTGGGTAATATTATCCGGCGTAAGGCGGATTTTAGGTGTCTTGGAGGGCTTGGCCACCTTGGTAGATTGTGCTGTCTTAGCGGATTTCGCGGAAGACTTCGCGGCGGGCTTAGCCACCAACGAAATGCTTGCTAACAGGGCAAGCATAATAAATACATAGCGTTTCATTCTGCAAATGGCTGCATTAATTCCGAATTTTGACATATCGCTTCTATTTGAGTGAGTATTTCATCGTAGGAATAGCCCCGGGAGAGTCCGAGGCGCAGTAGTTTCTGTTTGGCCTTCGGGTCACCGGACAAGGCGCGAGAACGGGATGCCAGCAGTTTGCGCAGGCGTTCTTCCGAGCGCTCCGGCTCTATGCTTTCGAGCGCCTGTTGAATAGCCTCATCGGAAATCCCTTTCGCGCGCAAGGCGTACCGGATTTTGGCAGCGCCCCAAGCTGTCAGCGCCGCCTTGTCCCGGGCGAAAGCGCCGGCATAGCGGGCGTCATCGAGGTATTTTTCTTTGACCAAATCGGCGATAATCTGTTCTGCTTCTTCGGGCAACAAGGGATGGTCCCGCAGACGCAGGAGTTTGCGACGAATGTCTGCAACACAATACTCCCGACGGGAACAGAGCGCCTGCATCCGCGCGAGCGCCCACTTGAGTTCGGTTTCCCGATTAGGTGCTTTTCCCTCGTTCATCGTTGCTTATGTTTACCGGCCAGCAAGCCGCAGGCCGCCAGTATATCCTCCCCCATCGACTTGCGTATAGTAGTCGTAATACCTTGTGCGGACAGCCGGTCACGGAACTGTTCCATCACAGCGTCCGGCGAACAAGTGTAGGGAAAATCGGGAATCTGATGGAAACGAATCAGGTTCACCCGACATTCCAAGCCCCGCAGCAGGCGCGCCAACGCATCGCAATGGCGTTTGTCGTCGTTCCAGCCCGCAAACATTGTGTATTCAAAACTCACCCGCCGCTGTCCGCTGAAATCGTATTGTTTCAGCAAGTCGACGACGGAATGGATGCCCCAAGCCTTCTGCACCGGCATCATCTCCAGCCTTTCTTCCGGGAAGGGATTGTGCAAACTGACGGCCAGGTGGCATTTCTGTTCGTCCAGGTAGCGTTTGAGGGCGGGCAGCACGCCGATGGTCGAAACGGTGATGCGTTTGGGACTCCAGCCCAAGCCCCAGTCGGCGGTCAGGACCTCCAGCACGGAAGCGACGCTCTCATAGTTGTCAAAGGGCTCGCCCATTCCCATAAAGACCGCACCCGTCAATTCGTCCGCCTCATCGACGGCGAAGAATTGAGAGAGAATGGCGGCCACCGACAGATTGCCGTGCCAGCCGCCCCGTCCGGTCATACAGAATTTGCAGCCCATCTTGCACCCCGCTTGGCTGCTGACGCACAAGGTTTTGCGTTCCCCGTCGGGAATTAGTACCGCCTCCACCATTTCGCCTTCGGCGACGGGAAAAAGGTATTTTTTCGTACCGTCGCGCGAGGTAAAACATTCGGAATAGGGAATCAGCCCGACCTCATACCGCTCCGAAAGCCAGGCACGGGCCGCCTTGGAAAGGTTGGTCATTTCATCAATGGAACGAACCTTCTTGGCATAGAGCCAGGAGGCCATCTGTTTGGCCGTAAAGGCAGGCAAGCCCGCCTCGGCAACCACTTGCTTCAGTTGTTCCGGCGTCAGTCCCAACAGGGGGGCTTTGGCGATATGGGAGGCTTCCTGCATCGGGAGCGCATTATTTTCGGCCGTTGAAATCTGCAATCAGCGAGGCCAGCACATCCTCATCAAAGTAATTGATGCGCATCGCCTGTTTGACCTCGGCAAGGGTTTGTGCCGCCACCCGGCGCGCCTCGTCACTTCCCTTGCGAAGGACTTCGAAGACATAGGGAATGTCTTTCTCCAGTTCCGCCCGACGGGCCCGGATGGGCGCCAAGGTCGCATCCAGAACCTCTGCCAAGAAATTCTTGACCATCACGTCGCCCAATCCGCCGGCGCGATACTGCGCCTTGACTTCGTCCAGACTATGGAAGTCAAAAGAACTCTTCCTGCCGTGGAAGCAGTCCCCGAACTGCTCGAAATGTTCGGGCTTGCAGAAAGCGTCCAGGTAGGTAAACACGGGATTGTTCTCCACCTTTCCGGGGTCTTCCACCCGCAGGTGGTTGGGGTCGGTGAACATCCCCTTGACCTTGGCCCGAACCTCCTCGGAAGAATCGGACAGATAGATGCAGTTGCCCAGCGACTTGCTCATCTTCGCCTTGCCGTCTGTACCGGGCAGGCGCAGACAGGCCGCATTGCCGGGCAGGAGGATTTCGGGCTCCACGAGCACGGGACCGTAGGTCGCATTGAACTTGCGCACGATTTCGCGCGTCTGCTCAATCATCGGTTCCTGGTCTTCTCCCACCGGCACGGTGGTCGCTTTGAAGGCCGTGATATCCGCCGCCTGGCTGATGGGATAAGTAAAAAATCCCGTCGGCACGCCGCGTTTGTTCTGGTTTTCCTCCCCTTCATTTTCGCTGAATCCCCGCAGAATCATCTCCTGCTTGACGGTCGGGTTGCGCTGCAGGCGTTGGACCGTCACAAGGTTCATATAAAAGAAGGTCAGTTCTGTCAGTTCGCTGACCTGCGATTGGATGAAAATGACGGATTTTTCAGGGTCCAGGCCGCAGGACAAATAGTCCAATGCGACCTGGGCGATGTTCTGACGCACTTTTTCGGGGTTATCGGCATTGTCGGTCAACGCCTGGGCATCGGCAATCATCACAAAGACCTTGTCATAGGCCCCGCTGTTCTGAAGTTCCACGCGATTGCGCAAGGAGCCCACATAATGTCCGATGTGCAGACGGCCGGTCGGCCGGTCCCCGGTTAAAATGATTTTACTCATTATTCCTCTGAATTTTGCAATTTCTCCCTGACCTTCGCCTCAATCTCGTTGCAAAGCTCTTCGTTGTCGGACAGCAATTGCTTGACCGCATCTCGTCCCTGAGCCAGTTTGGTATCGTTGTAACTGAACCAGCTGCCGCTCTTGTGTATAATATCCATTTCGACGGCCAGGTCGATGATTTCACCCAGGCGGCTGATGCCTTCGCCATAGACGATGTCGAACTCGGCTTTCTTGAAGGGAGGGGCCATCTTGTTTTTGACAATCTTGACGCGGGTGCGGTTGCCGAGGGCCTCGTCACCGTCCTTGAGTTGGGTGGTCTTGCGTACATCCAGACGCACGGAGGCGTAGAATTTCAAGGCATTGCCACCGGTGGTCGTCTCGGGATTGCCGAACATAATGCCGATTTTCTCACGCAACTGGTTGATGAAAATGCAGCAGGTGTTGGTCTTGCTGATGTTGGCGGTGAGTTTGCGCAGGGCCTGACTCATCAGGCGGGCCTGCAAGCCCACTTTGTTCTCACCCATCTCGCCTTCGATTTCCGCTTTGGGCGTGAGGGCGGCGACGGAGTCCACGACGATGATGTCGATGGCACCGCTGCGGATGAGGTTGTCGGCAATTTCCAGGGCCTGTTCTCCATTGTCGGGCTGGGAAATCAGCAGGGTTTCGAGGTTGACACCCAATGCCTTGGCATAGGTTCTGTCAAAGGCGTGTTCAGCGTCGATAATCGCCGCGATACCGCCGGATTTCTGTGCCTGGGCGATGGCGTGGATGGCCAGGGTGGTCTTACCGCTGGACTCGGGTCCGTAGATTTCAATGATACGGCCGCGGGGATAACCGCCGATACCAAGGGCGTAATCCAGGGCGATGGAGCCGCTGGGAATGACGGAGGCGTCCCATTTGGGCTGGTCTCCCAATTTCATAATCGTCCCTTTGCCGTAGTCTTTTTCGATTTTGTCGATGGTGGCCTGCAGGGCTTTCAGTTTTGCCGCATTGATTTCGGCGTTTTGTACTTCTTTAGCCATAATGTTCTTTCGTTTTTTGTTTCACATTCAGTTCCGGGGTCCTCCGCCTTACGGACGCACCAGCATTTGCCCACCGATGAATTCACGGATGATACTGGTGGGCGGTATGGCCGCAATGTCCTTGGCGGGCAAAGCGACCAGATAGGAGAGAAAACTCAGCAGGCGCTGGGCCTCAGACCAGGCCGGCGAACTTTCCTCGATTTTACGCAACAGCGGTTCCACATAGTTTTTCAACAGCGGAATCTCATAAATAAGGGCGGTATTGATGTAGGCATCCGCATTTTCCTGGAAAGGGAAAATGTTCTTGTTCTCGCCCCTTCGTACGCTCTGCCAGCGCATAATGGTCTCTTCGGGATTGATGGAACGCACCCGGTTGTCCCGCACCATCCGCCGGAGCAGACGGTTGTCGGTCGTGGAAAAGGTGACATTCTCATCCATATTCAAAGAGGTCAGCGCCGAAGCGTACACCCGGAAAATCTTCGATGCGTCGATGCCCGGAACCATCTCGGGGTTCAGCGCGTGGATGCCTTCCATAATCAGGATGTCATCCTCTTCCAAGCGCAGTTTGTGCCCCTCGAAAAGGCCTTTGCCCTGCTTGAAGTCGAAGCGGGGAATATCCACTTCTTCTCCGGCAAACAGCGAGGCCAGCTGGTCGTTCAGCAAATCAATGCGCATCGCCCCCAAGCTCTCGAAATCGTAGTCCCCGTTCTCGTCCCGGGGCGTCTGCTCCCGGTCCACGAAATAGTTGTCGAGTTCGATGACTTTGGGATTGAGGCCGGCAACGCGGCATTGCTGTGCCAGACGCAACGAAGTAGAGGTCTTACCGCTGGAAGAAGGTCCGGCGATGAAGACCACGCGCACATCCTCCCGACGGGCGCGGATTTGCTCTGCGACCAAGGTATACATCGCTTCGTGGCGAGCCTCGCAGAGATTGATGAGTTCGACGGTCTTCTGCTCATCCTGCATCAGCCGGTTGAGCGAGCCGACGCCCGTAACCCCCAGATGGTCACACCACTGGGAGTGATGCTTGAGCGCATTGGCAATCTTACCTTGGGAAAGATTGGGCAGCAAGCCGGTGCCGACGGGCGATTCATACCGCAGGCAAAAGCCGTCGCCGCACGCATTGAGGTCGAAGGAACCAATCCGGGAGGTATTGTCCAGCATCGACCCGTGCATCGTATCAGCCACCCCGCAGAGGTAGAACAACTGACAACTCTCCGCCCGGAGGGAAGCAATCAGTTCCGCCTTGTACGGCTGGTTGTGGCGTTTGAAATAGTCCACGGCCTCCGATTTGAACACCAGTTCGGAAGTAATGGGCAGGGCCTGCGCCTTGATTTCCTTCATCCTTTCTTTCAAAGCCAGGATGTCGGACATACGCATCACCCGCACCCTATCACGACGGCCGTCGGGACTCGGATGGCACAACTCGCAGTAATAGCCGCGCGGCAGGTCATAGCGTACGCGGAACGCATAATCCGGGTACAACTGACGGGCCGCCACCTGCAATACAAAAATCAGGGTGCGCTGCTTGCTGCGATAATCTTCAAGATTGTAATATTGCGCCATATCACCAATTTTTATAAGGGTGGGACAAGAGATGCGAATTGCGATAGCGGGGGTCGTCGGAGACTTCCTCCCCCAGCCAATCCGGTTTCTCGAAGGCCTCGTCTTCCGAAGTCAGTTCTACCTCGGCGACAGTCAGCCCCTCGTTGTCCCCATAAAATTCATCCACCTCAAAAATATGACCCTTGAAAGGAACGATGGTTCGGGTCTTGTCAATGACACCGCCCCTGCAAAGCCCTAGCAGGGCACGGGCATCTTCCTGCGGAATTTCCTTTTCCCACTCGAAACGGCTGATACCCTGCGAGGGGCCCTTGATGGTCAGGAATCCCTTTTCGCCCAACAAACGGACACGAACGGTATTGCCGCCCGATGCGCAAAGGTAGGCCTGAACGATGCGAGAGGAACTATCAGCATATGCTTTATAGTCCCCCTGCACCAGAAATTTCCTTTCTATTTCGCAATGATTCTGATTCATCGGCATCAGGGTTCAATCGCATCAATCCGACGCTGATGGCGTCCGCCTTCAAAGGGAGCAGTCAGCCACTGATCGACGATGGCTTCCACCTCAGGATAAGAGATGAAACGGGCAGGCATCACCAGCACATTGGCCTTGTTGTGCGCCTTGACCAGCCGTCCCACTTCGGGATTCCAGGCAATTCCGGCCCGGATGCCCTTGTGATGGTTCAGGCAAAGCGCCATACCGTTACCGGTCCCGCACATCGCGATACCCAAATCAATTTTTCCGGCGAGCAGCGCATCCGCCAGGGGATGCGCCACTTCCGGATAATCAATGCTGTCGGGCGTATCGGTCCCGAAATTCACGACCTCATACCCCTTGTTCCGGAGGTACTGCACCAGGGAGTTCTTGTAATCCACTCCCGCGTGGTCATTGCAAATTCCAATGGTCATATTCCTTATTCTTAAAGATCCCAAGCCAGCGCCGATGCTCCGAGGATGGCAGCGTCGGACTCCTTGAGGGAAGAATAAATCAGTTTCACTTTGTTCTTCCAGGCCGGAAGCAGATTTTCGTTCATCGCTTTGAGAATAGGCTCGGTCAGGAATTCCTTGGAACGGGCCAGGCCGCCGAAGAGCACGATGGCTTCGGGAGCGCTGAAGTGCACGAAATTGGCAAAACTCTGTCCGAGGAGGGTGCCGGTGTAGTCAAAGATTTCCAGCGCGAGTTTGTCACCCATCTTGGCGGCGTCGTACACATCTTTGGAACTGATGTTCTCGACATTGCGGAGCAGGGATGCTTCGCCGCGGGTTTCCAGCCACTCTTTGGCGGTACGGGCCACGCCGATGGCGGAGCAATAAGTCTCCAGACAGCCCTTCAGACCGCAGTTGCACTGACGGCCGCCGCGGATGGCGGTGGTGTGGCCGAGTTCGCCGGCGAAACCATCGTTGCCATAGACCAACTTGCCGTCGATGATGATGCCGCTACCGACGCCGGTACCGAGGGTAATCATAATGAAGTTCTTCATCCCTTTCGCTGCACCGTAGGTCATCTCGCCGATGGCCGCCGCGTTCGCATCATTGGTCAAAGAAACGGGGATGCCGCCGAGGTTGGCGGAGAGAATCTTGGTAAATTGCACATTTTTACCCACGGCCCAGGCCAGGTTGGGGGCATTATACACCGTTCCCTGGTAATAGTTTCCGTTCCGACGCCGACGCCACGAATCTGTCCTACCTTGCCCGCCTCGGCGATGACATTGTTAATCGCATCCGCAAGGGCCTGGAGGTATTTGTTCTCATCACTGCCGAAAATGTCGGAACGGATGACGGTCTGGGACAAAATTTTACCTTTTTTATCAATGACGCCGATCTTGGTGGTCTGTCCGCCCACATCGACGCCTACTACAAAATTCTTTTCCATAATCTTTTGTTTTTTAGAAGCCGTTTTGATTTTTTGATAGACAACTTCTTACGCTTTTTTGACTTTGGAGCCCAGCAGGCCGAACCACAACATATAGAGGACGGCCACGATAATCACACAGTAACTGGTCAGGAAGTTGCCGGTCGCATCGGCCACCCAACCCTGCACGAGGGGAAGGATACCGCCGCCGCAAACCATCACCATAAAGAGACCGGAAGCGATGGAAGTGTATTTGCCGAGACCTTCGACCGCCAGGTTGAAGATGGCGCCCCACATCACGGAGGTGCAGAGGCCGCAAAGGACGAAGAACATCACGCCGATAGGAATCTCCTGCAGGGAGAAACTCAAGTCTTGGGTAATGGCGGGGAAGCGGACCGTCGTACTGTCACCGAGCAACATACCGAGGGCTACCAGAACGACGGCCACGGAGGTAACGCAGATAATCATAGTACGGCTGGACACCTTACCGCCGATGGCGGCACCGGTCAGACGGCCGCAGAGCATCAGGAACCAATACATACCGACAATCGTACCGGCCACAGCCTTGCTGATGCCGACGACAGGGGAGGTCATATACAAGTTGACAAAGTTGGGGATACCGACCTCGACGCCGACATACAAGAAGATGGCGATGATGCCAAACACGAAATGCTTGTAAGAGAGAGCGCCCTTGATGGTGGCCATCGTGCTTTCTGCCTGCTCGCTGGAGGCAGCAGCCGCTTCCAGGCCGGGTTCGGGAATTTCAGAGAAAAAGATGACCACGAAAGCCAGAGCGAAAATCGCCATTGCAATGAAGAGGGCGGGATTAACGTCCGAGATGGTGGGTTGGGCGGCTTCACCGGCCTTGCTGATCAGGATACCCACAAACACGGGGCAGATGGTTGCGAACAGGGAATTCAGGGAACCGCCCCACTGAATCAACTGGTTGCCTTTGTTGCCACCGCCGCCGAGGGTGTTGAGCATCGGGTTGACCACCGTGTTCAGCATACACATCGAGAAGCCGGAAACAAATGCACCGAGCAGGTACACGCCAAAACTCTCCGCTACACCGGAAAGGAAGGTGATACCGACACCGACAAAACCGACAGCCACAGCCGCAAGAGCGGTGAATTTATACCCTCTTTTGGTCAGCAGGAAACCGGCGGGCAGACCAATCAGCGCATAGGCGATAAAGTTGGCCGCATTGCCTAATTGGGACATCAGGTTCGAGGCACCGAACTGCTCCTTCACGACGAGGGCGAAGGGATTTTGGAGGCCTGTTACGAACGAAATCATCGCGAACAGGAAAAACATAATCGCAATGGCGAGAATGTTGCTTTTTTGCTTTGTCATAAAATTATTGTTTAATGGTTATGATTTTCAAAAATTCAACCTACGAAGTTAACATTTATTCTTCAATTTTGCCAGAGGCCGGAAAAACTTTTTCTTTTTTTTGACCTTTTTTGTGAATTTGTGACTTTTATGCCTATTTCAGCGCCTCGTCGATTTTCTCCTTGCTCACGACAAAGACGTGCTTGAAGATGCCGACGGAAACGATCTTATCCCCGTCAATCTGTCCGAGACTGAGGACGACGCAGTCCTGCACGTCCAGACGAGTGTCCAAGGCCAGCGATATGAAACCGCCGGAGATGGCTCCGCCGAGTTTCTGCCAGCCATTGTTCTCATCCTGCACCTGGCTGTATTTGGCGACTATCGCATTCTGGTGGGCGGCACGGTCCGGGCAAGTGACCATACAGAGAATAATAAGGAGCAACAGAATGGCTCCTGCAACAATGATTTTTTTCATAATGATTGGGATTGGGTTATGAAAGCGTGATACAATTTTTTCAAGGTGGCGTCCGGCCCGCTGGCCAGCAAGGTCACCCGCGGCGCGGGGGCGGAAGCGGGAGCCTGGGCGCTGCGGATATCCAGAAAGCGGCGTGCAACGGCAGGCGCGGGATCAATCAGGGTAAAGTCCGTCTGCGGCGCCAGTTGCGAGGCGACGCGGGCGACGGTCTGCGACAGGAAAGGATAGTGGGTGCAGCCCAGCACAAGGGTGTCGGCGCCGGCTTCCACCAACGGACGTACACTCTCCCTGACAACGGCTTCCGCGTGCGGACCTTCCAGACAGCCGGACTCCACCAACTCGACGAAGCCGCGCCCTACTTGCTCGACAACCTTGACATTGTCTGCATAGCGGTCGCGGGTCAGATGGTATTTCTCGCCTTTGAGGGTCCCCTCCGTAGCCAGGACGCCGACAACGCCGCTGCGGGTGAGGGCGGCCGCCGGCTTGACAGCCGGCTCCATCCCCACGAAGGGGATGGCAAATTTCGCACGCAGGTGCGAAATCGCGGCCGCCGTCGCCGTATTGCAGGCGACGACAATGACACTGCAACCTTTCGCCAGCATCATCGATGTGATTTCATCTGCCCTTTCACAGATATATTCGGGCGATTTTTCCCCGTACGGGCAATGTGCATTGTCCGAAAAATAGAGATATTCCTCGCCGGGAAGTACCTTCAGCATTTCCCTGAGAACGGAGAGTCCGCCGCTGCCCGAATCAAAAATTCCAGTCATAGGCTACAAACTTACGAAAAAATAACTACATTTGCGAAAATCATTGCATAAAATTATGAAGCATCTTCTTTTTCTGAACCTCGGAACCGGCGAAATCATCCTGATCGCCCTGGTCATCCTCCTGCTTTTCGGCGCCAAGCGTCTTCCCGAACTCGCCAAGTCCGTCGGCAAGAGCGTTAAATCGTTCAAATCCGGCCTCAACGAAGTAGAGAAAGAAATCAAAGATTCCACCGAAGAATCCTCTGAGAAAAAGAAGGACGAAGAATGACCTTCTGGGAGCATCTGGAGGAACTGCGCTGGATGTTCTTGCGTATGCTGGCGGCCTTGGCAATCTGCCTCGTGCCGTCCTTCATTTTTACGCCCTGGATTTTTGAGCACATCGTGATGCGCACGGCGGTCAGGGGAGGTTATGACATCATCAACATTGAAGTCACCTCCCAGTTCTTCACCCATATGAAGATGTCCATCTACATCGCGATTATCGCCGTATTCCCCTACCTTCTTTTTGAATTGTGGAAGTTTATCAGCCCCGCCCTGTACAACCAGGAGAAGAAAGGCGCAATCAAAGCCTTCCTGCTGGGCGGTTCCTTATTTTATATAGGATGCGCGGTCGGCTATTTCGTCGTTTTCCCTGTCACCTTCCGCTTTCTGGCCGGCTATGAACTCACTTCGATGGTCCACAACACCATCAACCTCAATTCCTACACCGGCCTGTTCAACTCCATCATCCTACTATTCGGGCTGTGCTTCGAAATGCCGATGCTCCTGTGGATCCTTTCCCTGTTCGGAGTCATCAACCGGGGCTTTCTGAAGAAATTCCGCCGTCACGCCATCGTCGCCATCCTCATCCTCGCCGCCCTCATCACCCCCACCGGTGACCCCGTCACCCTCGCCATCGTCTTCGCTCCCCTCTACCTCTTATACGAATTCTCCATCCTGCTCGTCAGGCCGGGAGCGTGACGAGCAGGATGGGAGTGGGCAGAAAGCCGTTCCGCTTCGGGACTGGCCGGGTTCTATGTTAATTCTGGAGGCGGACACAACGGACAGGATACCCGTAAGCCCGGCCGTAGCCGCTCTTGGGCAAGAGGCTCGTGCTGGCGAGCATATACTCCCCGTTGTTGCTGGTCGAAGTGTACTGACAAGACGACCAATAGTAGCCCGTATTGGCGACATTGCCAACCGCACCGGTACTGTTGTCGCGGTACCCCGAATAGGCGATAAAGTCGGTGGGGGTAATGGGAGTGCTGCTGACCTGGGTGACAGTATGACCCTTCTTGTTTGTTTTGGTGGTGGTACAATTGGCAAATACCTGACCCGTAGTGGCGACCTTCCAACCGGCAGGGCAGGGGTCGAAGATGGTCTTTCCTTTTTCTGTGTATGTACCGTCGTAAAGCGTACCCCACAACTTATTGTCCCATTTGTCGTTGGTCGCTGTATAGGTCGCATTGGAGAACCAAGCGTTAGAACCGGTATTATACGTAATGAACATGTGGGGATTCTTGATACTGTAGGCGATATGGTCGGCGACTGAATTGGCGGTGCCGATGGCGGCATCGTTAACCGCGATGGTGGTTCCAGCTGCAGGAACGATACCCGACTGAACGGCGGTCATGGTCGTGAGGGTGCCGGAACCGGAACTGCGGCCGAGCGGGTCCTTCCTGCCCCACTGGTAGTACATACCGCAGGCGTTGGCGAGCGTAGCGTGATCTGCATCCGGGTAAGCGTTCATCGCACCGAGGGATGCGCCCATCACGGTATAGCCATTGTAGTTGCGCGTGTCGGTCGTGGTGGGGTTCCAACCGGGAGACCAAATATGGAAAGACCAGACAATTTCATTGGCATTATAGAGGCCGACGACACAGTTGCCGGTACCGGAGATACCGGAGACCGTCACCTGGTAATTGGGACTGAGGCTGGCGGAAGGGGCTTTGCTGAGGCCTTCATACCAGAGGACCTTGGCGGAGACGGGATCCTCCTTGTATAAAGGAGACATTTCTGCCGGAGTATTGGTATAGAGGTAATCGTCATCGGCCAGATAAGGAGTCGCATCGAAGGTTACGTTGCGGTCGTCGTCCGTCCCATCATCGATGATGCAGTTGCCTTTGCCATATACCAATTCATACGGGGTATAATGTTCAATCGATGTCGCTTTCGTCATCGTGACGCTGACTTTCCTGCCGCCCTTGCGGGCGAGAGTCCGGGAGGCACTGGCCGTAGTGGTAACGGAGACTAAGGCACCGTCTGCATCATAGCCTGACACATATCTGACAGTATAAGTGCCGACAGGAAGCGGCACGAAGATTTTCTGGCTGCCGCCGGGGGCCACCGGGGTGGCGAGATTGTAGGTGATGGACTTGTTGTCCGAGGAACTGTCGGTGGCGATCTGGTAATAACCGCCACTAACCGTGGCCGTGAAATCACCGCAGATGCGCTTGTCGAAGGTGACCTTGATCTTGGTGACACTGGAGGTGACGTCGGAGTCGACATTCACCGTGAGCAGCATCAGGCCGCCGAGGTGCTGGAAATTGAGGTTGGAGCCTACGGTCTGAACTGCGAGCATCGGGGTCGGGGCGTAGGGATAGGCGTAGTCGCTGTAGGTGTCGGGGAGCTCGAGCGAGGTGCTGCCGACGGCGCTGACAGCCGTATTGGGCTGGATGGACGCGGGGTAATAGGCGAAGCCGGCGCGGGTCTCCGTGCCGTAGAGGGGAACCTCGACGCTGGCGGCGCTGCCGGAGGTCTCGATAGCGACATCAACGGCCGCGCTCACCGAACGCTGGACGCGGATGAAATCCGTTCCCTGCCAGCTGAATGAACCGCTCGTCTCGTTGAAAGTTACCTTCGTGCCGTCGGCTGCGACAGCCTGTGCAGAAGACTGCGGCTGACCGTCCACGCCGACGCCGATACGCTCGTAGCGAATCACTTTCTGCTCCGAGGATTGGCCCGTAGTCAACACGCCGTCTCCGTCCAGACCGGACAGGTCGGAGGACTTGTTGCAGGAGAACAAGGCGAAAAGGAGCGCAAGGGCACTACAGAAGCCTGCGCAGGAGGAGAATAAACTACTATTCTGCATCATATTGTCGGATTTTTATTCTGTTCTTCAATTCTGTTTCATTGGCATTGGCAGGACGGCACCACGGGACGGCTCAGTCCCATTCGATGCCTTAGCCGTCTTAGTCCGGATCTTCGTCGTTGCCCCAGTCGATGTCTTCGCCATAGGCGTTGTTGCTCGCGCAGAGCGCTACGCCCTCCACGTCGAGGTTCTGCACCCAGAGCACGAGGGGACTTTCGTAATTGATTGCTTGTTTGATGGTTCTTTTCATTATACTGCTGATTAATAAACCATAATACCCACCCCACCCACTATCTTACGAAGGATGTAGGCGACCGCACTGCCACCCGTCAAGGTGGCGCACAAGCAGATGGAAAGGGTTTGAGACCTCATTTTCTTGACAAAGGAAGGTTCAAATATGGTTGTTTTACAATTTGAACGCAAAAGTATACCACCTTGATTAGTATATGTATTAATAAAAGGATTAATATCCTTATTTTTTTTAGAAAAAGGATACATTCCCACTCGTCCTGCTATTCGGGCTATGCTTCGAACTGCCGATGCTCCTGTGGATTCTTTCCCTGCTGGGCATCATCAACCGGGAATTCGATGAAGAATTCTCCACCCTGCTCGTCAAACCCGCGCAGAGGGAGTCGGAGGGATAAGAAACAGTCTGAGGTTATTGCTTGAAGCAACGTACAGAAATGCCGAAGGCGCGACTCAGAGTTTGCTGGATGACGCGGCTATCGTCGATGTTTTTGTAATCGTAGTAGACGCCGAAACGGGAGGCTTCTACAATTCCGGGCGTACAGGACCAACAGTCACCGCGGCAACCGACGAGAACCAATTTTCCCAAACCCATATACAGATACCCCGGAGCGGGATACCAGATGCTGCCGGCGCTGCCCAACGTGCCTGAGAAGTTCATCCCTGCGTTGTCGGAATCCCAGGAATACGGGAAGGTTGTTGCGCGGTCCAGAGCCTTGGCCCAGACACCGTTGCTGCCGCCATCGGGAATCCGCCAGCCGGAAGGACAGGGATCGTAGATGGTCTTCTCCGACTGCCATCGTGTATTGTCGGTCGTATGGCTGCCGGTGTAATACCAATCCATATTGTTATTGTCGCCGACTGTGATGAAGGTCGTGGGATGGGCAATCGCGTAGCCAATGGTTCCGATGGATGAATTGGATCCGACGGGGGAAGGCCAGGCAAGCGTCGAAGCGGCAGTTTCCCGCGTATCTCGTGGCCGTCGAGAAAAGGATCCTTGCGCCCCCACTGGTACAGCAGGCCCACGGCACCGATATCCCCGGGCGTGGCGGAGATAGCGCCGAGGTTGCGGTCCATCATAACCCCGGCATTACGGAAATACTCCTGTGCGCTTGCCACCGGATCATAGTCCTTGCAGACCCAGATATGCCAGGACCAGAGGATGTTGCCGTCGGCATCCTTGGCCGCGACAACGGCATTGCCGTTTTTCAGCACCTCGGGAGTGGTAAAGGTTACGAAGCCGGGATAAGCGGAATCATAGGAAACTTTTGCGATGATATCGCCGGCTTCCGGCGCCTGGGCGGTTCCAAAAGATTCCCACAAAACCTCTGCTTGGGCAACAGCACCTACGGAAGTCGAAGAATTGCCCATAACGGTCTTGAAGGAATATATTCCGGCTGACGGAACGAGGTAACAGTTCGAAGGGTCCGAAAAGACAGTCATATCCGGACTGGTGGACGAATCGGCCGTCAAGGCAAAGAAGGCGCTGGCCCGCTCATTGTTGCCGTCGGAAACCTTCAGACGGGCGCTTGCGCCGTTCGTACCGGCAAAGAAGGCATCCCCCAACTTTTCACCATCGACATACAGTTCCAGAAATTCCCCATTATCCTGAACGGCCCTGATGGGAAGATGGGTGAAAGCCGAGGATTTGGTCTGCGTCTGAACGGCATCCAGGCTGAAAGCGGAGAGACTCAGCCCGGCAAGGGCGACGGAGGCGCTCCGGGGAAGGACTTCAAAACGGATTTTTGTCGGAACTTGCTTGACGCCCACACTCCCGTCCGTGTAAGTCGGGACGACGGAGATGCTCTGGATGCGTTTGAGAAGGTCTTCCACCCGGGATTCGACCGAGGACAGTCTGGACTCAAGAGCGGTCAGGCGGGTCAGGACGGCATCCACCTGTGACTGCATCGAAGCCGTGGCAGCGGCGATGTCCGCAGCGATTTTTTCATTGAGACGTGTTTCCAATGCGGAGAGAGAGGTATTGACGGCCGCGATGGAGGTTTTGAGGCTGGCGATTTCTGCACAGGTCGCATTATATTGCTCCAGCGTCGAGAACGTCGCGTTAGCCCATTCCGTCTCCTGAGACAACTTTGTATCGACATAAGTGCTCAGGCTGCTGATTTGGGACTGGATTTCCGTATCTTTCGTTTGAAGCGCCTTGATGGAAGCGTCCAATTGAGTCAATTGTTCGGAATGTCCGCCTACGGTCGTCTGGAGATTGGCGCTTGCGGTCTGCAGAAGTTCGATATAGCCCTGCAATTGGGCATCCAATCTCTTCAGGTCTTTGATGGAAGCGTTGATGCCTTCCACCTGCTCCTTGATGGAGGGTATCTCACCCTGGCGGATACCATCTATCTGGCTTTGTAAATGATCCATTTCATTCTTGCAGGAAATGGCGGAAGCGGCTGCAAACAGCAAAACCAGTACAAAAAATG
>CADAFY010000053.1 GCA_902787255.1 uncultured Bacteroidia bacterium | reverse complement strand
TCGATTTGGCCCAAAGTTGGGCATTTTTGCCTATATTTGGAAAAAATTTGATATGTCACTCGTAGGAAGAGAAGAAGAAATCCGTGACCTTGACAGATACATGGAGTCTGGCAAGGCGGAATTTATCGCGATTTATGGCAGGCGTCGCGTCGGGAAGACTTTTTTGGTCGATAACTACTTCAACTGTTCGTACGCCTTTTTCACCACGGGCATCATAGGCGGGAAACGTAAGGAAGAAATGACCGTATTCTATCAGTCGCTGAAGAAGGCCGGTTTCAAGGGACGCAAGCCCCAAACGTGGATGGATGCCTTCAGCGCCCTTACCGAGGTCTTGGAAGAAAAGAAACAGGAAGGAAAGCGAAGAGTCCTATTTCTGGATGAATTGCCTTGTTTTGCAACAACAGGCTCTGGCTTTGTGAATGCTCTGGATTGGTTCTGGAACTCGTGGGCCTCCAAACAGCCAGACATTTTTATGATAGTCTGCGGCAGCGCTACATCCTGGATCGTGAAGAACATCATCAACAACAAAGGAGGACTCCATAATCGGATTACGCACGAAATGCACTTGCGCCCTTTTACTTTGGCGGAGACATCAGCTTATCTGGAAGCTAGGGGATTTGTCTGGGATGAGATATCTATTATCCAAACCTATATGATATTGGGCGGCATTCCCTATTATCTGGGTTTGCTGAAACCGGACCTTAGTATTGCGCAGAATATCGACAAACTTTTCTTCGCACCCATGGCTGAGCTCAAGACGGAGTATGACCGCCTTTATAAGTCTTTGTTCAAAACTCCGGAGAAATATATAGCCATCATTGATTTGCTCGCTGCCAATAGTAGAACCGGAATGACACGCAATGAAATTGCGATGGCGCTGGGTTCGGAAAGCAGTGGGCATTTGTCCGAGCGACTGGATGATCTTGTGAACAGCGACTTTATACGTCTTTATAATGTAAAAGATAAGAAAATCAGCAGTTCCAATGGCATATACCAGTTGGTGGATTTTTATTCCATCTTTTATCACTCATTCGGAAAAATCACCACTACAGATACGGCATATTGGACAAAGATGATAACATCCCATAAACAGAGTACTTGGTGGGGATTGGCGTACGAGCGCCTCTGCATGGCTCATATCCCGCAAATTCTCTCGGCTCTTGGCGTGGAATCCGTCCATACTGAATATTATTCTTGGAGAAGCAAGGGTGATGAGGCTCCTGGGGCTCAGGTGGACTTGATTATTGAACGAGACGACCGGATTATCAACCTATGCGAAATTAAATATACGTCTTCTGAGGAGTATGAACTAGATGCTGATGAGCGACAAAAAATTGCGAATAGGATAGCGAGTTTCAGAAAAGAAACAGGGACAAAATATGGTATTATCCCTACCCTCATCACGACTTACGGACTCAAGAAAAATAAACACTCCAGTTTCTTCCCCCAGGCAGTCACGATGTTTGATTTGATGAAATAGCCCGACTTTCGGGCCAAAACGGTGATTTTTTTATCGATTTGGCCCAAAAGTCCCGAAAACCCGCTTTCGGGCAATTTGATTCATTATGTATATTTAGGCCTCAAAAAGCAGCAAGAAAAGGCATACAAAAGCATTTATTTTTACACCTATTTTACACCTGTGGAGTATCTTGGATTTGTAATTGCTTTATATTCAATGTGTAAATAACTGCTTTCGAGTCTCGTTTTCCGCTCAAAACAAAAGGCAGCCGAAAGGTTGCCTTTTTTGTTTTATTATCGCGACGCCTGATGGCGTCTTATTCGTGCGTGAGTGCCTTGCTGCAATAGATTAGCGCTTACAACGAGATTTGTTCCTGTTCGGGGGCGGGCTGCTCCTGCGTGGCGGGGGAAGCCGGGACGGTGGATGAGCCGTCAATGACATTTTTGTCCTGATAGATGTCCTTGATGTATTCTATCTTGTCCACGACGAATCTGTTGTGGCCCCGCCAGGGGAGTTTGCCCCGGAATTCGCGGTAGTGGAGCTGGACAAAGCAGCCGCTCTTGCGCATCAGCAGTTCGGCGACTTCTTTGTTGTCGATGGAGAAATTGAACTCGTTGGATTGCAGACCGGAGCCCGGGCTGGTCACCGCCCCTTTCGAAGTGAGACCGGTTTGGATGAGGCGTCCCTCATAGGTCTTGAAAATGACACCTTTCTTGACGACGAAATTGAGTTCGCCGGCCTTGGTTCCCTCGCCGAATACGAAGTAGAAATGGAAGAAGAAAGCGCCGGCGCCGATCAGAACGGCGATAATGCAAACCCAAAGGATGATTTTTTTTAAGATAGCCATAGTAATATGAAATGTTATTCGGTCAATGCCGTTGTTTATAATAAAATAAGCCGGCGAAACAAACGGGCTGTCTCGCCTTCATAAAAAAGAATTCTGGATTAAAGTTCCTCGAAATCAACTCCGGAGTAATTCCTATCGCCACCATCTCCTTCATTTTCCGGTCCGTTAAAATCGGGCTTCGTACCATTGCGGCGGATGTAGTCGATCACATCGGCCAATCCTTCGCTGAATTTCTCAAAATCTTCCTTGTACAGGAAAATTTTGTGCTTGTCATAGGTAAAGCTCCCGTCCCTTTCCGCCTTACGCTTACTCTCGGTAATCGTCAGGTAATAATCTCCACCACGCGTTGCCTTGACATCGAAGAAGTACGTGCGTTTCCCGGCCCTTACAGGCTTCGAAAAGACATCTTCGGCGGAATGTTCAAAGTTGTTTGAACCATCCTGGTAATCATCGTTGTGCATCTCTTAAAAGATATTATCAATAAATCGGATGCAAATATAAAATTATTTTGATTAAAAATGTGTATCTTTGCGTAAATTTTCTTTGAATATGTTGAATAGAAGAATATTGAGGATCAAGGTTTTCAAGTCACTGTATGCGGCTGTCCAGACTTGGGAAACCGCCTCTGCCGCGTCTCTGGCCGATGCACAAGCCGCTTTTAAGCAGTCCGTGGAGGCCACCCGGGACCTGTATCTTTTTATGTTGGGCATTGTCGAGCCTTTGACGGCTTTGGCGGCTCAGCGTCTTCAATCTGCCCGTCAGAAAGCCCATCCCACCGAAGAGGACCTGCACCCCAACACCAAATTTGCGGACAACCAGCTCGCCCGCTATTTCTCGGAAGATGAGCATTTCGTCAAACTCTTCAACAAGAAAAAGTTTTCCTGGCAGCAGTACGACCTTGTGCTGAAAAAAGTGCTCAACAGCGTCGTTACAAAAGAGTGGTATAAGGCTTATATGGCTTCTCCAGCCCGTTCAATGAAAGAGGACTGTGCGTTGTTTACCCACATTTTTGAAGAGGAGTTCACGGAACTGAGCGAATTGGATGATTTGTTGGAGGATATGAATATATGGTGGAACGACGATTTGGCGTACGCCTTGACCTGGTGCTGCCGCAGTTTCTCCGAAATCGCTTCCGGCAAGGAGTGGACGCTTCCCCCGCTCTATCAGAGCGAATTGATGAAGCGCGGCTCTGCCTCCGTCGAGGATGACAGCGCGTTTGCATCCAAACTGTTGGAGTATGCGTACTGCAGTTACAGTGACTATTCCGACCGGGTGGCGAAACTGGCCGAGGGATGGGAGAAAGACCGCATGGTCCTGACGGATGTCTGCCTGATTGTCTGTGCGCTGAGCGAATGTGTCCATTTTCCCAACATTCCGCTCCGCGTATCGATGAACGAATATGTGGAAATCTCCAAGTACTACGGCTCGCTCAAGAGCAATGTCTTTGTCAACGGGCTGTTGGACAAACTGATTCGCCAGATGCAGGCGAGCGGTGAAATTACCAAGCAATAATTCAAATATTTATGCATATGAACACTTTATTTATCTTCTTGCAGGCAGCCCAGGGTGGCAGCAGCCTTTCGATGTGGATCATGATTGGTCTCATCTTCGTCGTGATGTATTTCTTTATGATTCGTCCCCAGAACAAGCAGCGCAAGGAACTCCAGAAATTCCTGGATGGTCTTCGCAAGGGTGACAAGGTCGTGACCATCGGCGGTATCAACGGTGTCGTCCGCGAGGTGAAAGATACCACCGTCATCGTCGAGGTGGACAAGGATGTCTGCATCACCTTCAACAAGAGCGCCATCCAGGGCCCTCAGGCCGGTGCCGCTCCCAAGAAAGACGAGCCTAAAAAGGATAAGAAGGAAGAAAAGAACGACGAGCCCAAAGCTGAAACGAAATAAGTCCGTTCGGCGAGATCAGGATGGGGTTCTTCCAGAAGATACGAGGGATGCTTCATCTCCAGCGCCACGATTGGATTGCGCTGGTTCTTTCCTTTGTGCTTGCCACCGCTGTGTGGATGATTCACAACCTTTCGCTCAAATACACGGTGATGCTGTCCGTCCCGGTCCTGGCCCAGTGTGAAGGCTTGGATGGGTTTGATTCTCAGTCTATTGAAAGCGAGCGGGTCGTGGCGCGTTTCCGCGCGACGGGATTTGATATTTTACAGGTCAAAAGGTACAGTAATACGAACCCCTGCCGGGTCCGGTTCTTCCCCGAAGACCTCCATCTCCATTCTTCCGGTTCTTTCTATATTGTTTCCCGCGACTTGATTGACTATACCCACGACATTTTCGGCGAGTCCGCGGTGATGGATTACTTTGCCAGTGATACGGTTTTTTTTCGTTTCAGTCCCCGCGAGTACAAGAAGGTGCCGGTTGTTCTCGAATCGTCTGTCTCGCTCGACCCGCAATACCAGTTCGAAGGCCCCATCGCCATTGAACCGGACTCCATTTTGGTGTATGCCGACCCGCTCCGTCTGGAACACATCGACGCCGTCCATACGGACATGGTTAAGGAAAAGTTGCTGGCCTCCTCCAAGGATGGGATGGTGAAACTCCGTGCGATGTCCGGCGTGCGTTTTTCGCAAAACCAAGTCAAATACGCCATCCGCATCCGGCGTTGTGTGGAACTGGAATTCTGCTTGAAAGTGGCGTTGGAAAATGTGCCGGACGGGCATCATCCCGTAATGTCCATCGATAAGGTCAAGGTGGTTGCCAACTGCCTCTTCCCGCTGCCACAAGGGGTGGAAAAGGACCTCCAATTCTATGTGGATGCCCGGGATGCGTATGAGAGCGGAGGTGCAGCCGCACGGATTCGTTTGAAAAACCAGCCCGCGTGGCTCCTGTCCTATCGGATTGAGCCGCAGGTCATAACTTTGTCCGAATGAAAACCTTGCTCATCACAGGTCCGATAGGTTCCGGTAAATCCCTGGCTAGCCGCGTGCTGGCAGGTTGCGGGATGCCGGTGTACGACTGTGATGCACAGGCTAAGGACCTCTATCGCCGTCATCCGGAGCTGATAGGGCGACTTGAACAGGCGCTCGGGCAGTCTTTACGGGAATCGGAAGGTTTGGCTACGGAAGAGGGAGCGCCGGCGTTGGATAAGAAAAAGCTGGCCGCTATCCTGTTTGCTGACGGGGAGGCGAGACGCACGGTCAACTCCTTGGTTCATCCGTTGGTGCTGGCGGACTTCCGGCAATGGTGCCTGTCTCAAAATGGCCCGTGGGTCGGTATCGAATCGGCCTTGCTGCTTTCTCCTGAAGCAGGTGCGACGCTCGATTGTGATGCTGTCCTGTTTGTGGATGCCCCCGCCGATACCCGTCTGGACCGGATTATTCAGCGCGATGCCTGTACTCGGGAACAAGCCCTGTCCCGTATGGCCACGCAAAAATTCGATTCCCACGATGGGCGTGTCAGTCGCATTTTGGTGAATGACGGCGACGCCGCTCAGTTTGAACAACAAGTAAAAGACTTTTATCAATCATTAGAAAAATAAAATTTTGAAGAATATGAAAACAGATTTGACCAAAACCCTTGCCGTCTCCGGACAGAGCGGCCTGTATACCTACCTCGCGCAGTCGCGCGGCGGTGTCATTGTCGAGTCGCTGGTCGACAAGAAACGGATGTCTGTGACGATGCACACCCGTCTGACCGCGCTGGCCGATGTGTCCATCTATACCGACGACGGCGAAATGAAACTCAAGGATGTGTTCCTGGCCCTGCAAAAAGCGCAGGGAGACGCGCAGGCGCCGACCTCCAAATCCGACAGTGCAGCCATTCAGGCCTTTTTCGCCAAAGCGGTTCCCGGTTATGACCGCGACCGCTTCTACCTCTCGCATATGAAAAAAGTCCTCGACTGGTACAACTGTCTGGTCAAATATGCTTCGCTGGACTTTGTGGAGGAAGAGGCGGAGGGTGCCGAAGCGGAAACGAAAGAGTAGGTTCCGCATTCATTGACGGATGAACGCCGTGAAAGAGCGTTTGCAAATCCTGACGCTCGGTTGCAGCAAAAACCGGGTGGACAGCGAGCATCTGCTGTCGCTGTTGAGTCCGCATTATACCATTGTTCCGGAGGACGAATGGGGCTCGGACGAGGCTGCCGACGCTTCGGACTCGGCTTCGGCGGGGGACGGCGCTCGGCTGGATGTGATGCTGATCAACACCTGCGGTTTTATCGGCGATGCCAAGGAAGAGAGCATCAACTGCATTCTGGAGCAGGTCGAGCGCAAGAAAAACGGGGCGGTGGGACGCGTGGTCGTATTCGGCTGTCTGAGTGAACGCTACGCCGATGAAATGCCGGAACTCATCCCGGAGGTCGATGCCTGGTTCGGGGCCCGCGATTTCGCCCCGTTGCTCCGCTACCTGGGGGCTTCTCCCGATTTCGAGGCCGCGTGTCGCTGCTTGACTACGCCCTCGCATTATGCTTTCCTCAAAATTTCCGAAGGCTGCGACCGCCGTTGCTCCTACTGTGCCATTCCTTTTATCCGCGGCCGGCATATCTCCATTCCCATAGAACGCTTGGTCGCCGAGGCCCGTTCGCTGGCCGCGCAAGGCGTGAAAGAGTTGATTGTGGTGGCGCAGGATACCACCTACTACGGACTGGATTTGTATCATCGCCGGGCTTTGGGTGAGTTGCTGCAAGCGCTTAGCGCCATCGAAGGCATAGAATGGATACGCATCCATTACAGTTATCCCGATGATTTTCCGGAGGATGTCATCGAACAGATGGCAACTAATCCCAAGGTCTGCGCCTATATGGACATCCCGCTCCAGCATATTTCCGACAAGGTGCTGACTGCGATGCGCCGGGGCGTGACAGGCGCGTGGACCCGCGAACTGATTCGCCATATGCGCGAAAAAGTACCCGGGCTGGTGTTGCGTACCACGTTGATTGTCGGGCATCCCGGAGAAGGGGAGGAGGAGTTTGAAGAATTGTTGGACTTTGTGCGCGAGGCCCGTTTCGAGCGCTTGGGTGCGTTCCAATATTCCGAGGAAGAAGGAACCTACGCCGCCCGGAACCTGCCGGATACTGTTCCTCCGGAGGAGAAGCAACGCCGCTATGATGCTCTGATGAGCCTGCAGAGCGGGATTTCCCGTGCGTGCAACGAGGCGCGGGTCGGGCAGACGGAAGAGGTTATCGTGGACAGTTTCACCGATGGCGTATTGGTCTGTCGCAGCCGTTCCGAGAGCCCCGAAGTGGATGGGGAGATTCTGGTGGGCGTACAGTCACCTTTGCTCGAAGGGGTGGACCCTTATTGTCTGGTCGGGGAAATCATCACGGTCACCATTACGGGTGCCGATGATTACGACCTTTGCGCGGAAATCCAAACACTGTTTTAACAAAACAGCTTCAGATTTAATCTTTTACGCCTTTCCAAGTTTCGGGGACGGGCGCGGTGACGATAAGCGGCTCCTTGCGGACGGGATGGACGAAGGAAATTTGCCAGGCGTGCAGGCAGATGCCGCCGTCGGGATTGCTGCGGGGAGCGCCGTATTTGAGGTCGCCTTTGATGGGGCAGCCGATGTGGGCGAGTTGGCAGCGAATCTGATGGTGCCGGCCGGTCAGCAGTTCCACCTCCACCAAGTGGTAGCGTTCCGTACTATATAAATAATGGTAGCGCAAGCGTGCGAGTTTCGCTCCGGATGGGGCGCCCGCCAGTCCTTTGACGATATACGCCTTGTCTTTTCCGTGCCAAAGAGTATGGGTAAGTTTGGTGGTGAAACCGACAACTGGATGTGGCCTCGCCAAACATGCGACTACTCAGTATTCCGTATCTATGCCAAGAACAACAAACCTGCTGCCTACAGCAAAGATAACACACCATATCATCCAAAGCGCTATGCACAGGTGAGCCTTCAGGGATACAAAGATGGCGACTATGCCATGACCATTGGCTATCCTGGCTCTACAAGCCGTTATCTTTCAAGCTATGGTATCAAAGAACGTCGCGACGCTATCAACGCCCCACGTGCACAGGTTCGTGGCGTTAAGCAAGATGTGATGACTAAGCATATGCGTGCTGACGAAGCTGTCCGCATTAAATACGATAGCAAGTTTGCACAGTCAGCCAATTACTGGAAGAATTCTATCGGTATGAACAAATGTATCGATTCTATCGGAATTATAAACCAGA
>CADAFY010000052.1 GCA_902787255.1 uncultured Bacteroidia bacterium | reverse complement strand
CCGTTGTCGTCCCGGAAATTAAAGGAGACTTTCTGGCAGCCTCCTCTATCTTGTGGTCGCTCACCTGGAATGTCAACACATTGATTGAACCTGTCTTAATCGACGCAACACATCCCTCTCCCCTGTATGAAGACATTCTTCGTACGGGCGTCCGCATTTGACATTCTTCCTCATAGCTATCTATTGGCAATGATTTTCTGAAACATAAAATGCGGAAACATCCTCAAAAAAGGTGTTTCCGCAATTTATAGGGAGAGTTGCAACCTCTTTCTTATTCCGTTACGCAGCGGACGGCCATGCCTGTGGCGAGGTTGTTTTCGTAGCCTCTCAGGTCAAGTTTGCTGGCATGTCCTTCGTTATCGACGCTTTGAAGTACTACGGTATAAATGACGCCATTGCCGTCGTCGCTCACCGTCCACCAGCTGCCGGAGCCCTTTTCTTTTCCTACTTGATACAGATACATAGCCGACCCGCCATACTTCTTCCCGTTGTAGGGGAAGTACAGTTTCAAAGAACTCTGGGCCAAATAGGATGCTACATTATATCCTCCTTCGCACCACCCCGAATCGATATCAACCGTCTTCCCTCCGGCGGCCGTGGCAAAAAATCCGCCGAGACCGCCCGTGGGAACTTTCCATCCGGGAGGGCAGGGGTCATATTGCGTTTTAGCGCTGCTCCAGAGAGACATATTCGCGATATGAAGCCAATTGGACTCATTGGCGCTGCCGCCTCCGGCGCAAAGCCAAGTCGTCGGATGTTCCGTAGCCCAGGCTATGGTACCGCAGGCTGCCGTCGAAGGCTGGGCGTCGGGCCAATTCGTCCTCATCGTCGAAGCGACTTGATAGTAGGTCTTTACACCCGTGCTCAACTCGCCGGATACCGCTCCCTTGCTGCCCAAGAAGGGATCTTTGCGCCCCCATTGATAAATCAGACCATAGGTCTCAAAAGGACCGTATGTGCCGTAATAGTTGCTCAACGCGGCTTCGGTGGCGCCCAGATTGCGGTCCATCACACTGCCGACGCTGTTCTTGCAAGCCACCGCGCTGTCGAACACTTTGTAGTCTTCCACAAACCAGAGGTGCCAGGACCAGAGTATCGTTCCCTCGGAATCCTCCGCGGCTACGAGGGCGTTGCCATTCTCAAATTTGTTGGTCTGCGTTACAACTACAATCTCGTTTCCGTTCGAGAAGACGTGATCGATAATGTCTTTTTCACCAGGTATGCTGAACGTGTTGAAGGACTTCCACAGCACAACGGCAGTATCCACGGTCTCGCCGACGGAGTAATTGGTGTTTCCCTTCACCGCCTTGAACTTGTACGCACCGGGCTTTGTAATGATGTAACAGTTGGCCGGTCCCTTGCCCGTGTTAGACAAATCGGTGACTTCCAGCACGGAGACCTTGCAACTGGCAGAGAGGGCGGCCGAAGGCGCGGTAATGTTAATCGTCGCTTCTCCTACGCCGACAGCCGTGATGAGTCCCGTTCCGTTCACTTGCGCGACAGCCGTATTGTCAGACGAGATTTGCAGCGCACTGACAGCGACGTGGGGGAATGTTTCGATGTCCAGTTGCTTCTTCTCGCCCGTGACCATAGAATAGGAAGAGGGGGAAGCCAAAATGTACGGCGCCGTTTGCGGATTTTTGTCGGTCTTGTTGCAAGAGACACCCAGCATCAAAAGGGCGCACAAGAAAAAGAGAGCGGTGTTTTGAATTTTCATAAGTCGTTTATTGAGCAATAAAGAACTTTACATTACGGCAAAAATACAAAAAAAATACGAATTTATCTGTATTTTTGTAACCTTGTGAGTGGTTGCATCAGAATCTCGACGAACGGCGTAGTGAATTTGACATATTTTGCTGTATGACTAATTATACTGAAAAGAAACAATTTGACGACAGTCAAAAGAAAGTAATTGAGGCGGAAGGAGGATATTTTCTCGTTCTCGCGCCTCCCGGATGCGGCAAGACGGAATTGCTCACCCACCGGATTTTGAAAGCCCGTGAAGGCGGTGTCTCCTTCTCGGATATGCTTTGCCTGACCTTTACCAACCGGGCGGCGCGGGGGATGCGGGAACGTATCAACCAAACGACGGATGATGCCTGTGACGGCCTTTTCGTCGGGAATATTCACCGTTTTTGTTCCAGATGGCTGTTTGAGAATCACATTCTTCCCTTAGGTACCGGCATCATTGATGAACTGGACCAAAAGGATATTTTTGACGAATTCGGATTTACTAAATTCAACGAGCATTCCGGGAAGAATAAGTTGCAGGTCGCCGACATCGGAAGGCTCGCGTCCAGAATCTATCAGCAGGAGCATAACCATCCCCGAGAGATATGGCTGGACATTCCCCGCTTCGAAGACCGGAAGTTGGAGGAAAAATCTGAGGAGATTGCCCGGAAATACTATGCCTATAAACGGGATAACAACATCATTGACTTTGATGACATCCTTCTGAGGACTTACACCCGGATGATGAATCCGGATTACAAGGGCCTTGCGTATTCCGACTACTCTTGGATTCAAGTGGACGAGGTGCAGGACCTCAACGCCCTGCAAATGGCTATCGTTGATAAACTGACGGCCGAGGACGGCTTTACGGTGATGTATCTGGGGGACGAGCAGCAGGCTATCTATTCTTTTATGGGGGCCAAGCTTTCCCATCTCAGCCGTCTGGCAGAACGGGCGGGGGGAAATATCCTTCGTTTGTACACCAATTACCGTTCGCCCAAGTGCTTGCTGGACGCCTTCAATACCTATGCTATCCGGCAACTGAAAATGGACAAGCGCTTGCTGCCCCAACCCAATAATGAGGAAGAGGCCGGCAGGGGAATGATGAATATCTTCTCGTACCCTGATACGGATAAGCAGGAGGACGGGCTTGTTAAAATCTTGCGCAGGGTCCATCAAAATCTTCCTGATGAACGGGTCGGTGTCCTTGTCAGAACCAACAAGGCGGCTGAAGCGATATCCGGCAGGCTCGCGCTTGAAGGAATCTCCCATTTCAAACTCTCCGGCCAAGACCTGTTCAAGACGGACGAGTTCAAGACGCTCATTGCTCATTTTTCAGTCGTACAGCAAGATACCAACTTCTATGAATGGGCGAGAATCCTATGGAAACTGAAGGCGACGCAGTCGTACAAAGACGCCAGAAGTTTGGTTACAAGGCTTCGAAACGCGGCCGTTTCTCCCTTGGATTTTATCAACTATTCCGGGGAATCTACCTATGTGGCAGAATTTCTGAAGACCTGTGAGAACAAGGAATTGGTCATCTTTGACACGGAAACAACAGGCCTCAATGTTTTTGAAGACGATATCATCCAGATTGCTGCCATCAAAATCAAGAACGGAGAAGTGGTTCCCGGCTCGGAGTTCAATATCTTGATTCGTACGGACCGGGAAATTCCCGAAACGCTGGACGATGAAGAAAACCCGATGATTAAGGTTTACCGTGAAGGTCCCTTGCTGGAAGCTGCGGAGGCGTTCAAAATGTTCCTCGACTATGTCGGCGACGATGAAGTTTTGGGGCACAATGTCAACTATGACTATCAGATTCTGCGCTACAACCTTCTCCGTCGTATGAATGGGGAGAAGATAGAGGAGCATATCCGGACTTATTGGGACTCTTTGAAAATGGTCCGTCTCTTGGAACCGCATTTGCGCGCATACAAGTTGCGGAGCCTGCTGGAAATATTTGGATTGGAGGGTGAGAATTCGCACCGTGCGGACGATGATATCTTGGCAACCAAGTCTTTGGTAGATTTCTGCGTCGGGCGCATCAAGGAAAAATTACCGGAACAAGCCGTGCTCTTGTCCGATATCAATGTCAAGAATGCCGCTCTTGCGTTGAGTGCGAATTATGCAGCGCTGTATGACCATACCCGCAACCTTCTGTATGATGCGAGCATCAACCGTGAGTCCGTGGCTTTTCTGGATGAACTGGAGGGAGTCTATAAATATTTGATGTCCAATGGATTTTTGGATGAGATTCAGAATTTTGACTATGTCATCACTTTCTTCCGGGACAGTGTGTTTTCCCTTGAAGAAGAGCCGCGATTCCTGGAGCAGATGTGCGCTCATCTGTCCGACATCAAATCTTTCTCGCAGGCAGACTTGTGCGAGAGCGGCATCATCGCCGAGAAAGTCTATGTGATGACGGTTCATAAAGCCAAGGGCTTGGAATTCGAGCACGTTATCCTCTATGATGCGACGGACGGAAACTATCCGCTTTTTCTCTGCAAAACGGAAGAAGAACGGGAGGAAGAAGCGCGGGTATTCTATGTCGGTCTGTCCAGGGCAAGAAAACGGCTCTCAATTCTGTATCCCCGTACTTTTCAGAGTGCTTATGGGAGTTTTCCTAAGCGCTTGACCCCTTTTATGAACTGCATTAAAGAACGGTTCTATTACAAAGAGATGGAATAATGGGGATAAGAAGTGCCACGCGCCTCACGCAAAAAGCCGGCGTTCAGCCGGCTTTCGAGGTAGATGGACGCCACGGGCGTCGCGGCGGAGCCGCCCGCTGGAACGTAGTGAAAGCGGTATGCCCCCGGGGGCAGTCGCGTAGCGACGGGGGATAAGAAGCGCCACGCGCCTCACGCAAAAAGCCGGCAATCAAGCCGGCTTTCGAGTGAGGTGCGTAGAGGAATCGAACCGCTGTAGTAGGTTTTGCAGACCTATGCCTAGCCACTCGGCCAACGCACCATTGTGGTTTGGGGACTGCAAAGGTAGCAATAATTTTGGAAACTGCAAGAGTTGAGCGTTTGATTTGCAATTTTCTTTGCTTCTTCGTACTTTTGTAGCGGATTGCGGTGAATGGGTGCGGCCAAGGCCTGTTGGCAGAATCGCCTGCGTTGCGAAAAGGCCAGAGCGGCGGCGTCGCATTCATTTGAAAAGGGAAGCCGGTGTGAGCCCGGCACTGTTCCCGCAGCTGTAAGTTCTTTTAGCGGCCTCCTATCTGAGCCATTGCGCAGGATGCCTTCCGCCTTCATTCCAACGGAAAGAAGGGGAGGAGCCAAGCGTGAGAAGGCGGGAGGTTTGGAACGAGTCAGAAGACCTGCCACAGTCAAGTTGAACAAGGGGGCTCGGGGAAAAGTCCCGGTGAAAACGGTAACATTTATGAAAAAAATCTTTTTTTTGCTCCTGGCCGGTGCGATGTTTCTGTGCGCCTGCCAAAAAGAGGGACCTTCCGTTCCTCCCGCTCCTTCCCGCCTCCCGGCGGAAATCTGTCAGGCTTTTGCCGAAAACCACCAAGGCGTCTTCCAACTCAATGAGGGACAAATGGGCACCAACTCCGCGACCCTGGACTTTCTGCGTTTTGCCAGCGGCCATTATAGCCGGGATGTCTTTCGCCCGGATGGTGGCGCTTCCTTGGGCGATGTGGGGAACGATGTGGCCATCATAGGAGATGAGGTGTGGATGGTCATCAACAACTCGGGCATCGTGCAGGTGATTTCCAAGACAGACTGCTCGGAGATTGCAGCCATTCAGGTTCCTATGCCGCGCAACATCGCGTTCGATGACACCTATGCCTATGTGACTTCTTGGAATGGGGCATATGTGACAAGCACATATATCCAGGATACAGAGGGAAATTGGGTGCCTCAGATAACAGACTACAAGAACCCGAAAGGCGTGGTTTATCGCATCAATCTGGAGACCAAGCAACTGGATGCCCAAACCGTCGAGGTGGGCTATCAGCCCGAAGGCATCGCGTATGATGGAGGAAAACTGTATGTGGCCAATTCCGGGGGCCTGCAGTTGCCGCCTGATTCCAATTATGGAAAGACGGTTTCCGTGATTGAGACTGATACTTTTGACAGCGTGGAGACGGAAGTTGAGGTGGGGGTCAATCCCAAGAATGTCATTGCTGGCGGAAGTAACAGGATTTTTGTGACGAGCCTGGGCGATTATGGTGCGAATCATTCCAGCCTTTATTACATCAGTACGCTGACCAACAGAGCGTCAAAACAGGCGGACTATGTTACGGCTGTCTCTGTCTGTGGAAATACCGTTTATGGCATCGGGGCGGAAAATGAGTTTGACTGGGAAGGCCCCAAAAACTACTTCGCCTGGAAATGGACGATGACGGGCAGACAGCAGAGATTGTCATCTCCTGCCATCTCCGGAACGGCCCTCTCCGGCCTGTGCGTCTTGCAATCCGGTGACGACCTGCTGTGGATGGTGACGGATCAGGGAGATTATGTCAACCCCGGCAGTCTGGATTTTTACTGGAAAGGGGAGAAGGCCTGGTCGGAGACGACCGGTATTTGCCCGGGGCATTTCGCCGCGCTGTAGTCGCAGCTTAGGGTGCGTTCGCGGCATTGCCATATTGCCCTGATTTTTCTATTTCTATACGCAGGGGTGGAGGCGGTTCAAGCGCAGCAAGTGCAGGACACCCTGGCTCCTGCGGCTGTTTTTTCGGTGAAAAGTCGGGAAACGGCGCGTGCGGCGGAGGATGTCTCTCTGTCGGACCTGCCATCGGCTCCCTTGCAGATGACCGAAGTTCTGCAGCGGTTTACCGGGGTGCAGGTGAAGGATTACGGGGGCGTGGGCGGCCTCAAGACCGTCAATGTCCGTAGTCTGGGCAGCGAGCATACCGGGATTTTCCTGGATGGAATTCAGGTGGATAATGCCCAGAATATGCAGGTGGACCTGAGTCGTTTTTCGCCCGAACAATGGGAACGGATTCGCTTGTACAACGGGAACAAGAGTCTGCGCTTGCAAACGGCGAAGGAATATGCGGCGGGGTCGGCGCTGTACTTGGATAGCGGCATCCCGGACCTGCCGGACGGCAGTCAGGGAACGGCGCGGCTGAGCGGGGGATGGTTCGGGACCATTCATCCCTATATTCGTTGGGACAAAGCCTTCGGACGCGCTCGTCGTTCCGTGGCTGGCGGCCCTGATGATGCCGCAGACCCGATTTCCGGCTTTCGGCGGATGCGTCGCGCTCCGCTGGTGCTTCGGCTGAGTGCGGACTACACGCAGACCAACGGCCGTTATCCCTTTTCCTATTTTGATACGACCCTGGTGCGGGAAAACGGCGACCTCAAGAGTCTGCGCATTGAAGCGGCGCTCTACGGCCGCGTCCGGGGCGGGGAGTGGAACATACGCCTCTATAGTTACGGTTCCGAGCGCGGTTTTCCCGGTCCGGTCATCCGCCGGGCGATGGGTTTCCCCTTCAGTGCCGAACGGCAGGCCGACCGGGATATCTTTGTTCAAGGAACTTGGACGCAGGAATGGAGCGCCCGCTATGGAAGCGCCCTTCGTTTCAAATATGCCAACAACTACACTCATTACGCGACGCATCCGGAGAAGAACCCGATGGCGCTCTATTACGACCTCCATTACCGCCAGCAATCGGCCTATCTCTCCTGGGCCAATTCCTGGGCGCTGCTGGACTTTTGGGCGCTTGATTTTTCCACCGATGCCCAGTACAATAAACTGGATGCCGATGTCGCCGCCTTCGTTCATCCGCAGCGGGTGAGCGCCATCGCAGCCTTGGCCACTCGCTTCCATTGGGAAAAAGCGAACCTGGCCGCCCACCTGGTCTACCAGGGCGCCTGGGATGGATACGATGCCAAAAATGCCGGGGCGTGGACCCGGGAAAACACTTTCCGCCAGGCCTGGATGCCCTCTTTGTCCGCCTTCTATAGGCCTCTGGAATGGTTGGAAATGGATGCATTCGCCAAGTTGAGTTACCGGCTTCCGACCTTCAATGATTTGTATTACGCCCTGATCGGGAATACGAACCTGCGGCCGGAAAGCGCGATGCAACTGGGCTTGAACTTGTATTTTCAACTCCGGACCGGCCCGTGGACGGCCTCCTTGCGCCTCTCTCCCTATTTCAACCGCGTGCGGGACAAAATCGTCGCCATTCCGACCTCTTCCCAGTTCCGTTGGTCGATGCTCAATATCGGAATCGTTGAGGTGCTGGGCGGGGATGTGAAGGCCGCGGGCGGCTATTGGGCGGGGGATTGGCGCTGCGATCTTACCCTCCGGTACAGTTATCAGCGGGCGCTTGACCGCACGAATCCGGACAACCAGACCTACGGCAATCAGATTCCCTACATTCCGCTGCACAGCGCTTCGGTGGATGCTTCCGTCGTTCGGAAGGGCTGGTCTCTGGTCTGGAATACCTTGTTCACGGGCACGCGTTGGTCGCGCACGGCCAATATCCCCGAATATGAAATCAAGCCCTGGACCATCACCGACCTGCGTTTGGGAAAAGAGTTCATGCTCCCGCGCTGGAAGGACGGCACGACTCAACCGTCGTTGTCACTGGGCGTTTCTTTCAACAATATTTTCAACCGTTCCTATCAAATTGTGCAGGGCTATCCGATGCCCGGCTTCAATATGATGTTTTCTGTCACCTTCAAATGGTAATGCTATGAGTGTGTTTTTGAGTCTTCTTTATGTCGTCCTTTCGGGCGTGGCGCTCCCGGTCGGGGGCATCCAGATGCAGTATCTCTGGCGCAATCAACTCGGAGACGTGTATTCCCTGGGCTTGGGCAGCGCGGCCTGTCTGGGAGCGGCTG
>CADAFY010000051.1 GCA_902787255.1 uncultured Bacteroidia bacterium | reverse complement strand
ATTGATACGCCCTGCAGAGGCGAACAAGTCTCCTTCGCAGCCGAACTGCTCTTGGAATTTCTTGGCAATTTTCTCTTTCATAATGTTGGGTTGATTATTGTTTGTACCAAAGGTAAGGAATTTTATTTATTACAACAAACTTTCGTCGAATATGAGGCTCGGGTTGTATGTGAAATGATTAAAAGGCAAAAGAAATGACGGGCGCTACATAAAAGCGGGGAATATCTGCTCCCTGCTCCCGCCAATATCTTGCCATAGCACCGCCGTTGTAAGAGAAAGTAACGCCCAGTGTAGGCTGGATTCCCATCCAGAACAGGCTGCGGAATTCAAAGGTCAGGCTCGCTCCGACAGACCACAGTTCTCCGTCCAGCGCACTCCAATTTTTGTAATAACCGTTTATGCGGGTGTAATCAAAATGCGGCGTCAGCACCATCCTGCGGATACTCAGGAAATCCCCCCAGCAAGGGTCTCCGATGTAGAAAGGCATAGCATAATCCGCACTCACGCGCACGCTTTTTTCTGCGAGCATCGAATAATAATTGTTGAGAAATTCGCTGTCGGCAAAGCCACGCGGCAGAGTGCTGGTCATAGCGGTGTAGAAAAAGGTCTTCTTGTGGCGGAATTGCTGTTGGTATTTGGCCGTCAATTTGAGTCCGTGCGAAGAGAAAAATCCGGGTGTGTACCCGTAGAGGTAGGCATACCCGACAGGGTTGCACAACGGGTACCAGAACGGGAAGGCGCCGCCCACTTCCAGGCCGGCTCCCCAACGGGGGTAATAGGCGCTTTCCGCCGTTCCCATACTTGCATAAGCGCGCAACGTCATCGACAAGGTCTGGTTGGCCCGAGGACTGAGAACAGGGAAATAATTTTCATTCCTTTGCATAAAGACTGCCGTTCCGTCCAGCTCAATCCAATAGATGTCGCGATGGGGGGAGAGGGCATCGTTGGAAATACTATAGTTGAGACGGGGGATGAATCCATAGGACCAGCCGCTGCGGGTGAAGCGGAGCGGGATGTATACGCTCAACGACCCTTTCAGGTAAGGAACGTTGCTAACTCGACTCGAGGTTGCATAATAGCCCGTTTCTCCGTTGGCGGTATACACGTCTTCTGTTGCCATTCGGGCCGCCCGGTCGTTGAAATCAAGTTTGCATTCAACGACAGGGAACCACCCGGAATAGGTGAACTGGAGGTGCCCGCTATGCCGCCAGGATTTCTTGCTGTAAGGGTCTGGATGGGCGCAATAACCGCCGGTCAGCGTAGCGGTTCCCAACTCGTTTTGGGAAAATCCCGACACGCCCAAGCCGACCAAATCGTAACAATAGTCGTAACTCATCTCCTTGATGTTGTCTACATTGGCGTAGAAAGGCGCCCAGGAGTGGAAATGGAAAAGGTTACCGAATTTGCTGTAACGCTTGGGCGCTGAAATGGTCACATCCGTCGCATCCTTTGCTGCCGACTTGCCTGCTTCAACTGAGGCGCCTGCTTCGTTTGCTTCGGCTTGGGCCCGCGCCGTCTCTTGTTCGGCCAGCCTGGCCTCCTGTTGGGAGAGCGAGTCGGCGACAGGGTAATGGTAAATGTCGGCAAACGAGACTTCGCGGTGCATCAGGCTGTCGATGGGAGTCGAAGCCAGCATCTGTCCGCGCAGCGTGTTGAGCGAGTAGTACGCCCGTCCGTCATAGGGCGATTCTTCGAATCCTTCTCCTCCGTAACGCAAGGAGGTCAGTTGCCACAATTTTTGGGAGACGGGGTCGAATTCGTACCACTCATCGCTGCCGTTGCGGTCGCTGGAAAAACGAAGCATCCCCTCATCCCCGTCCAAATGATGGATTTTGACCGGTTGGGGGGAGAGCAGGCAGGTCCATCGGGCGGAAGCCGCCTCCATCGAACCGGAGGCTTTCGCGCCACGGCCCTCCTCGGGGGCTTTTGCGTCAAGCCCCGTCTCCCGGCCCGTCTCCCGGTCAATCCGATAGATGCCGAAACCGAGGGGAGAAATGCCGCTGGCAAACAGTTGGTCTTCCAACCAGGTGGCATCCACCACTTGCAGGCTGTCCGGCGCCATAATCCGTTGGCAGACGCTGCCGTCTTCCGTAGAAAGAATCACGATGGCGGTGCGTCCGTCCGTCAGATGCTCGGTGGCGGCCAGGTGCTGTCCATCGTGCGAAGGGCAAGGGTTGTAATAGCGTGTTTTACGGGTCAGGTCACGGGCAGGGCCGAGTTTCAAGCGGCCAAACGCGGCTGCAGGTTCCCCCTCGAGCATCAGGGGCCCGTTCTTCGCAGTCGCTTCGTCCTTCCGAAGAATGTCCCGATATCGGATAATGCTGTAACTGGCGAGCGTCCAGCGCGCATCCGAGACCGTTTCGCTCCACCAGATGCGTTTGCCGTCGTGGGAAGGGTGCAGACAACTGGCCGAGGACGCACTGAAACCGATAAAGCGTTCCCGTCCCGTGCTGTCGATGCGAACCAGCGCAGGCGTGCGTGACTTGTCGTGTTTTGTGACATATATCCCGTCCTCGAGAATCAGCGGATGGTGGTAGTCCGTATCGAACCAATGTGGGCCGGTAAGGGTGTCCGAGGGGGTGTAGGGGGCGCGGGCACGGGCGTTTTCCGCCCAGATGTCATAGGTCTTGCGGGCGATGTCCGGGAAGATTTTCCCCGGTGTTTTCCCCGTAATGTCGCGAATCGTACCCCGTTTGTTGCTGATGAGCCCGAATGGTCGTTTTCCGGCGAGTTCAATGAATTTGGCGCTGACCATCGGTTCTCCGTAAAAAGCCCGTACACCGCTGTAGAACAAATATCCCAATGCGTAATGGTCCGGAAAATCGAAGCGTTCCGACCCGGCCCGCCACGCACCTAACTTCCGCCATTTCCCCTGATCGAAGGACATCATATAATAATTGAGGAAATCGGCGGTACGGCCACGACCGCTGCGCGACAGGGCGGTTTCTGCAATAACGGCGTCGCCCTCCAGCCAGGTGTTGCGGGCATAGATGCCGGCGCAGGCTCCGGGCCACATTTCTCCCAGTATATAACTCAGGACCCGATGTACCCCCTTGTATCCCATCTGCATCTGGCAGATGTGCCGCTGTTCGTGAAGCGCGAGATTGGTAATCCACGGGAAGGGGTCTGCTTCGTAAGCCTGCGGATTGGTGTAGATTTCCAGACGCTTGGGGGCCCAGACTACGGTGGCGTTCGAGACGGCCAGTTGGTTGTGCAGGATGACGGCGGTTTTGCCGCCCCATTGCCATCCGCCCGGCCTGACGCCGGCCGACCGTCCCACGGCGGGAGCCGTCATTTCCATTATCCGGGCATATTCCCGCGCCAGCGAATCGATGCCTTCGGGATAAATGAAACGATAGGTAGGGGTCTCGATGCTGTGCCAACGCAATCCCCCCGGGTCTTCCCCGTTGAGATAAAACTGCGCTCCGGCCTGCTGGCCTGCAAGGAGCAACAGCCATACGCACAATCCGGTCAAACGAAGCGTCTTCATCGGAGAAAGGCTATTTCTTTTTTTTCTTGCTCCCGAAAATGAAACGAATCAGAGCCGGTATGAAACTGTCGGAAGGTATGTCGATGCTCTTGGCAAAGATACGCGAAAGGGCTTCACCTACCAGTCTGGACGGAGTATAGTACTCACGCGCATACATATAACTGCGGGTCAGTCTGGCTTCTTGCTTGTTGATCTTGACTTGATTTTTCAAGATGACGATGTCCAGTTCTTCTTTCGGGGTGTTGTCGGGGAAGAACAAATTCAGGAACAAAGTCCTGTAGGTGTTCTTGAAAAGATGGTTCCGAAACAGAAACAGCATCAGCAATACCAGTAGCAGGAAACCGGCCATCGTAAGGGCGGCCAGGGAGTAACTGCCCATTATGTCGCCCAGCCAGATGACGCAGGCGGCAGCAAGGGCGAGCAAAAAGATACCGGCAATAATGAAAAGCAAGATGAGGCTGGTCAAGGTGCAGGAGGCCTGTGAAAGCCCCTTGGCCACATTGAGTTTTACGTCGTCCAGACTTGCATTCAGATACGCACGTGCGTCCCGGCTCAGATTCTCCAGCGGCGAGGTGAACCGGCTTGTCTCATTATTCTGCATCGCTTTCTTGTTTTTCTTCGTTTTCTTCCTCTTTCTCACAAGCCTCTTCCCAGTCGTCCAAGCGACTTTTGACGGCTTTTTTGAGTTTTTCCCGGGACTTTTCTCCCGATTCGGGAGCAAACAATACTCCCAGGACCGCGCCCGCGGCGAGGCCGGTCATCAAAGCAAAAAAAGTATTGGCTTTCATAGCAATAAAATTTTAAAAGGGGTTGTTATTATTGTTGACTTCATTTTTCATATCCGGCATCAAGCGCTGTACGGCCTTGTTGCCATAGAAGAAGCGTCCGGCGATGACGCGTATGACCGTGTAGGCGGGGATGGCGGCCAGCATCCCGGTTACCCCGCCGATGTGGGCGGCCAGCAGGATGACGATAAAGACCTCCAGCGGCGTCGCCTGGATGCTTTTCGAATAGATGAGGGGCTGATAGATGAAATTGTCTATCATTTGTGCGGAGAACATAATGAGCAACACGAGAAGGGCGAAAAACCAGATGTTGACATCCAGTCCGGTTCCTGACCCGTATTTGAGGACGAAACAAAGGGTTACGCCCAGGATTTCTCCGATGAGCGGACCGATGTAGGGAATGATGTTGAGAATCCCCGCGATGAAAGCGATACCGACGGCGTAGCCGAACCCGATGCGGGCGATCAGCCACAAACCGAGAAAATTAATCAGCGCGACCCCGAACATTTCGATGATGAGTCCTACGAAATAGCGCGACAGCAGGCGTTCGATATCCCCGATGGCTTGTCCGACCTTCTTTTCCAACCGATCCGGCGTAAGAGCGCCGATGATTTTGCGGAACAATTGGTTGTCTTTGATGAAAAAGAACGCGATGAACGCGACGCTGAATCCGCCGATGATGAAATCGACCATCGTAGAAGCCAGCGAGCCCAGAATGCCCGTCAGACTGATTTTTGCGATAAAGTCCTTGGCATAACCCAGGACGAGGCCCACTCCGTCGAAATCCGCACCGAGCCAGGGGATGGCGTCGGCCATCCATTGATTGACATTGTCAATGAGATTCCCTTCGGGCATATGGATGTTTTTGAACAGCGATGCATCCCGGACAATACCCGTTACGACCGGAATGATTTGGGTGACAATCAGCAGGATGCCGCCGAGGATACAGATAATGGCCAGAATGGCCAGCAGCCAGTCCGGGGCGGTCCGTCCGTTGATGCGGACTTTGCGCAGGACCACCGTCAGGGGCTGTCCGATGAGCGAAACGATGAAAGCCAGAATGATGTAAATCAGGACACTGTGAAAGTACAGGCACAAGGCGATGATGGCGGCTGCAACGCCCAGTTTCATCAGATATCCGGCCAGTTTGTCGATGTTTCTTTCCGTTTCCATTTTCAACCATTTTTATTCCGCAATCTCCCCGATGAGCGTAGCCGGCGTAGCGGAAAGGATTTTTACACGGACATATTCTCCGGCCTTGTGCCCGTCCCCCGGGAATACGCACATCATATAGTTGGACGCCCGGCCGCAAAGGCTTCCTTCGCCCCGTTTGGCCGGTCCTTCAATCAGTACGGTCTGCTCGGTCCCGACCTGGGCGGCGTAGCGCTCCTCGCTCTTGCGCATCTGCAGGGCGATGATTTCGTTCAGCCGGCGGGTCTTGACCTCGGGGGGCACATCATCGGGGTAATGACGGGCCGCCAGCGTCCCGGGCCGTTCCGAGTATTGGAACATAAAGGCGGAATCGAAACCCACTTCTTCCATCAGGCTCAAGGTGTCCCGGTGGTCTTCTTCCGTTTCGGAGCAGAATCCGGCGATGATGTCGGTGGTCAGCCCGCATCCGGGGATTTTCTCGCGGATGGTCCGCACGCGCTCGAGGTACCAGGCGCGGTCGTATTTGCGACGCATTTTCTCCAGCATCCGGTCGCTGCCGGACTGGACGGGGAGGTGGATGTGGTGGCAGATGTTCTCGCGGGAGGCCATCACATCGAGCAGTTTGTCGCTGATGTCCGAGGGATAGGAGGTGGAAAAGCGAACGCGCAGCAGGGGATTGACGGCCGCCACTTGTTCCAGCAGGTCCGCAAAATCCACAATCGTCCCGTCTTCCGCCGTCCAGCGGTACGAATCCACATTCTGTCCCAGGAGCGTTACCTCGCGATAACCGTTTTCAAACAGTTGGCAGGCTTCCCGGACGATGCTTCCGCAATCGCGGCTGCGCTCCACGCCCCGGGTGTAGGGGACCACGCAGTAGGAACATACATTGTTGCAGCCCCGCATAATCGAGATGAACGCGTTCACCCCGTTTTTGTCCAACCGGACCGGCGCGATATCCGCGTAAGTCTCTTCGCGCGAGAGCAGGGTGTCGATGCCTTTGCCCTCCACTTGGCAGCATTCCAAAAGTTCGGGCAGGCGGCGGTAGCAGTCGGGGCCTACGACCAAATCGACGGCGCTGTTTTCCAACAGTTCTTCTTTCAACCGTTCCGCCATACAGCCCAGGATGCCCACGAGCACCCCTTTTCGTTTCCGCTTCTGAAAAGCGAATTGCTCGATGCGTCCCCGAATCCGTTGCTCGGCATTGTCCCGGATGGAACAGGTGTTGGCCAGAATGACATCCGCTTCCTCCATCCGTTCCGTGTACCGATACCCCGCCTTCTGCAAAATCGAGAGTACGACTTCGCTGTCGTTGAAATTCATCTGGCAACCGTAGGTTTCGATATAGACTCTGCGTGAGTGGGGGGCGTCAACGCCGAGGGGTTTGAGCAAATTCATATCCTTATTACATATAACATACAAAGATAATCTTTTTATCGGTGAAATTCCTTATTTTTGCACGAGATTATTTTTCTTTGATACGATTCGATTGAGATAAAATGGCCAGTGCATTGAAAAAATTAGCGGGGGAGACGGCGGTTTATGGGTTGAGTACCATCCTCGCCCGTATCGTCAATTTCCTCTTTGTCCCCATCTATACGCGGCTGCTCCTGCCCGAGCAGTACGGGGTCGTGACGGAGTTGTCCGCCTATATCGCGATGCTGCAAGTGCTGTTGGTGATGGGCCTGGAAACGGGCTGTTTCCGTTTTGCCAGCAAAGAGGGGGCGAATCCGGATAAAGTGTTTTCCAATGCTTTTGCCGGCGTGTTTGCGGCCAATTCGGCTTTTTTGGCGCTGCTGATTGCCTTTTTGGGCCCGCTGACCGGTGCGCTGGGTTATGCGGGATATGAGAAGTGCGTTCTGTTTATGGGCATTACGCTCTTTCTGGACAATGTGACGGCCATTCTGTTTGCTAAACTCCGGCACGAGCACAAGTCCCTCCAGTTCGCCCTCATCAAGACCGCCAAGATTTTCACGGAACTCGGAGCCAATCTTTTCCTCTTCCTGTCGCCTTGGAAACCGCAGTGGGTTTTCTATTTTGTGGGACAGCAGCCCGACTTTGATTATGTGATTTTCTCCATTTTCGTCAGCAGTGTCCTGTGTGCGTTGTTGATGTTGCCCACGCTGCTGAAAATGAGTGTGCGTCTGGACGGCAAGTTGCTCAAGCAGATGCTGGCGTATTCCTTGCCGCTGATGATAGCCGCCCTTCCGGGGATTGTCAATGATTTTCTGGACCGGGTGCTCTTCCGTTTCTTTGACAATGGTTCGGAAGCCTGGCGGGCGTCCCTGGGGCTGTTTCAGGCCAGCGTCAAACTCGCGGTTATTATGAATCTCTTCATCCAGATGTTCCGCTTTGCGGCCGAACCTTTCTTCTTCCAACGGGCGGGGGACAAGAACTCTCCGCAACTGTATGCCAAGGTGATGAACTGGTTCACGGCTTTCTGCGGGCTGGTGTTCCTGGGGGTGGTGCTCTATCTGGATGTCATCGGGCTTATCCTCGGACGGGATTTCCGGGAAGCCTTGACGATCGTTCCCATTATGCTGATGGCCTATATGATTTTGGGAATGAATTTCAATGTCTCGATGTGGTACAAACTGGCCGACAAAACGAAGATGGCCATCTGGGTGACCACCTCCGGATTGGTCGTCACGACCCTTATCAACGTCCTCTTTATGCCGATGTATTCCTACTATGCCGCCGCTTGGGGACACCTGCTCAGTTATCTGGTAATGTTCCTCATCAGTGCCGTCCTGGGCGCCAAATATTACCCCATTCCTTATCAATGGAAGCGACTGGGTGCGGTCATTCTCGTGATGCTGGCCCTGTTCGCCCTTTCCCGTCCTGTCGATGGCTGGTTTTCCGTAGAGTCCACCGGAGAGGGGGTTTTGAAAGAAGGTTCTTTCTGGCTGAAGATGCTGGTCCATACCGTGCTGATTGCCGTCTACGCCCTGGCCGCTTTCAAAATCCTGGGCGGCCGCAAAGCCTTGCGGGAGGACTGACGAGAATTTTGCCATAAATTGCGTTCAAATAGGAAAAATTTCCTATAACCCTTGCACATTCAAAAAAAAGTAGTACCTTTGCAGTCCAAATCGGGGTATTAGCTCAGTTGGTAGAGCGTTTGAATGGCATTCAAAAGGTCAGGAGTTCGATTCTCCTATGCTCCACAAAAGGTAAGATATTGAAAACCAATAAGTTAAGAGCCAGGCCGTACAAGTTTGGCTC
>CADAFY010000050.1 GCA_902787255.1 uncultured Bacteroidia bacterium | reverse complement strand
AGGAGACCAAGTTCTTCCCACTTACCAAAGTGTGCAGAAATGTGGATACGTCCTTGCTGACGGGCGCTTTTGCGCACACTGTAAACTGAGGTAAAATTCTTATTCTCACCAAAGGGGCTTGGATAATTAGCACGTTGGACAGTATAAACGGTATAGGTCGCTCCGTCCACCGTCAACTCGCCTTTTTTGTTGCCGCCATAGGGGACACCGGTATTGCCGTACCAGTCATCGACAATATAATATTCCACAATCGGCTCGTGGGTCCATCCATACGCGCCAATATATCCGTATGACGCACTGCCCGTTTTCGTAAATTGATAGTCGGCGATATAATTCTTGGTCGCGCGGTCAATATATGTGCCGTATTTAAAACCCACTGTGGCCAGATAATCACCGCAGTTGCTCCAAGTCGCCTTGAAATTGCCGTTGTCGTATACGGTCATCGTACCATTACCCGCCTCTATCCATTGTTCATATTTCCAAGGAGTTCCGGTGATCGAGTTTACCTGGTTTCCGGAAATCCCCTTTGAGGAACCTCTGTTATTTTTATAATAAGGGTCATTCGGGTCGATGTTGTTAAAATCGATTTCAGCGGGTTCGCCGTCTTCATGTTGCGGTTCGGGTTGCGGTTCGGGTTGCGAATCCACCGTCCCCGAGTTGGTTCCCTCGGCGGCGCCGTTGGCGTTGTCTTTGTTGCAGGATGCCGCGCAAAGCAGCAACATCATCAAATAGATAGAAATGCGTTTCATCGTATTGCGTTTTAGAATCATCGCAGCGGCTTTCGCAAAAAGAATGATGGGAAACAGGCATATAATTGAGAAATTTTGTGTAAGTTTGTGCTTTGTAAATAATAAGGTATATGGGAAGAGAAATCAAGTTCTCCCTGGTGTACAGGGATATGTGGCAATCTTCGGGTAAATATGTGCCCCGCGTGGACCAATTGGTGAAAGTGGCGCCCGCCATTATCGAGATGGGATGCTTTGACCGCGTCGAGACCAACGGAGGCGCTTTGGAGCAGGTCAACCTCCTCTATGGCGAGAATCCCAACCGCGCCGTGCGGGAATGGACGGCCCCGCTGCGCAAGGCCGGTTTGCAGACGCATATGCTCGAAAGGGGCCTCAACGCCTTGCGGATGAACCCCGTCCCGGCGGATGTTCGTGAACTGATGTTCAAGGTCAAGAAAGCCCAAGGCACGGACATATCCCGCTCGTTCTGCGGCCTCAACGACCCCCGCAACCTCCAACTCTCCATCGAATATGCCAAGAAAGCCGGAATGATTTCCCAGGCAGCCCTGAGCATCACCCATTCCCCCGTCCATACGGTTGCCTACTATATGGGCCTTGTGGACAAATTGGTGGAATACGGCTGCGATGAGATTTGCCTCAAAGATATGGCCGGCATCGGCCGTCCCAATATCCTGGGCGAGCTGGTACACGACATCAAAACCAAATATCCGCATATTAAAGTCCAGGATGTCATCACCATCCAGCAGATGCTCAAGGCGGACGGGTTCATCGTAAAAGATGTCAATATGAACGCCTATATGGAGGTCCGCAAACTCACGCAGGAGTTCATCGACGATTTCCTCGGCTACTGGATTGACCCCAACAACTCCCATATGAGTTCCCTGCTGGTCGGTTGCGGTCTGCCTGGCGGTATGATGGGCTCGATGATGGCGGACCTCAAGGGCTTCCAGAACGCCATCAACGCCGGACAACGCGCCCGCGGCAAAAAAGAGTTGAGTCTGGACGAACTGATGGTGATGTTGTTCCAAGAAGTGGAATATGTATGGCCGCGCCTGGGTTATCCCCCGCTCGTGACCCCGTTCAGCCAGTATTGCAAGAATACGGCCCTGATGAACCTGATGGCCACCTTGCAGGGCAAGCCTCGCTGGAGCACCATCGACAAAGATACCTGGAATATGATACTCGGCAAGATGGGCCGACTGCCCGGTCCGCTCGCTCCCGAAATCATCGAACTGGCCCGGGAAAAAGGCCTTGAATTCTACGAAGGAAACCCGCAGGACGCCTTCCCGAACGAACTGCCCAAGTTCGAACAGATGATGAAGGATGAAGGCTGGGACGAAGGCGAGGACCGCGAAGAACTCTTTGAACTCGCCATGCACGAGCGTCAGTACCGCGATTATCGCAGCGGCATTGCCAAAGAGCGTTTCAACGCTGAACTGGAAGAGAAACGGGCCAAGGCCGGCGCCCCCATCGTGATTACCCGTCCCGTCGTGGAAGTGCCGAAGGTGGATGTGGCAGCCCTGACCGCCGCCCATCCCGCCGCCCTGCCCGTGCAGGCTCCCGTCAAAGGGCAGTTGCTCTGGCAAATCGATGTGGACAACGCCAGTATGGCCCCGGCTGTCGGCAAGTCCTTCAAGAAGGGCGAAGCCATCGCCTATATCCAGACCTACTACGGCATCGAAGCCGTTGAAGCCGCCACGGACTGTCGCCTGCTGGCCGTCTGCGCGCAACAGGGCGACAAATTGGAAAAGAACGAAGTGTTCGCGGTGGTGGAATAACAGGTCCGGCGTCTCCGTTGTATGTGCAAAAAAAAGAACTGACCTATCGGCCAGTTCTTTTTTGCATATCGTTTCCCCGGCGAGCCGGGGGGGGGTGACTCTTACTTGTCGTTCTTGATGGCGGCCTGCGCAGCGGCGAGGCGGGCGATGGGAACGCGGAAAGGAGAGCAGGAGACGTAGTTCAAGCCGATCTTGTGGCAGAACTCGACAGAAGCGGGGTCACCGCCGTGCTCACCGCAGATACCGCACTTGAGGGCGCTGCGGGTCTCTCGGCCGCTTTCGACGGCGTACTGAACCAGTTTGCCGACGGACTTGGTGTCGAGGGTCTTGAACGGGTCGTTGTCCAGAATCTTGTTGCCGAGGTAGTCGCCCATGAAGGTGCTGACGTCGTCACGGCTGAAGCCGAAGGTCATCTGGGTGAGGTCGTTGGTACCGAAGGAGAAGAACTCGGCGGTACGGGCCATACGGTCGGCGGTCAGCGCGGCGCGAGGAATCTCGATCATCGTACCGAACTTGTACTCAATGTTCTGTTTGGTCTTGACTTCAACCTCGGCTTTGATGCGCTCGCAGATGGCTTTCTGGAACTTGAGCTCGCGCTCGGAAATGGTCACAGGAACCATAATTTCCGGTTTCGGGTCGTAGCCTTCCTTCTTCAATTCAGCGGCAGCCGTGAAGATGGCGCGGAACTGGGTCTCGGAAATCATAGGATAGGTGATGTGCAGACGCACGCCGCGGTGACCCATCATCGGGTTGACCTCGTGCAGGGCTTCGCCGCGTTTCTCGATGTCAGCCTCGCTGATGTGCAGTTCGTGGGCCAGTTCCTCTTTCTTGTCGTGGGTCTGGGGAACGAACTCGTGGAGAGGGGGATCGAGCAGACGGAAGGTCACTTCCTTGCCGTCCATCACTTTCATCGTACCTTTGACGGCAGCCTTCATAAACGGCTCGAGTTCGGCCAGCGCTTTGCGGCGCTCTTCATCCGTCTTGGAGAGAATCATCTTGCGCAGTTTGCTGAGCGGGGTCTCGCTGTTGGTGCCGTAGAACATATGCTCGATACGGAAGAGGCCGATACCTTCGGCGCCGAAAGCAAGGGCGCGGGCCGCATCTTCGGGCGTGTCAGCGTTGGTGCGGACACCCAGTTTGCGGAATTTGTCGGCGATGGCCATGAATTTCACGAAGCGAGGGTTGTCGGAAGCATCCATCGTGTCGATTGCGCAGGCATAGACAGCACCTTTGGCACCGTTGAGAGAGAAGACATCACCCTCTTTGTAAACAGTGTCGGAACCCTTGAAGGAAACGACTTTCTTCTCGAGGTCGATCTTCATATCTTCGCAACCGACGATGCAGCATTTGCCCCAGCCGCGGGCCACGAGAGCCGCGTGAGAAGTCATACCGCCTTTCATCGTCAGGATACCGGCGGCGGCGCGCATACCTTCGACGTCTTCGGGAGAGGTCTCTTCGCGGACGAGGATGGTCTTGATGCCTTTGGCGGCAGCGGCCACGGCGTCGGCGTTGGTGAAGACAATTTTACCGACGGCACCACCCGGAGAAGCGGGAAGACCGTGGGCGATGACCGTCGCTTTCTTCTCGGAAGCGGGGTCGAGGATGGGGTGGAGAATCTCGTCGAGTTGGGCGGGGGAGACGCGCATCACGGCGGTCTTCTCGTCAATCATACCTTCGTCGAGCATATCCATCGCCATATTCAAGGCGGCGAGACCGGTGCGTTTGCCGATACGGCACTGGAGCATCCAGAGTTTGCCTTCCTGAATGGTGAACTCGATGTCCTGCATATCGTTGAAGTGGTCCTCGAGGTGGAGGCGGATGTCATCCAGTTCCTTGTACACGTCGGGCATCGCATCTTCGAGCGATTTGAGGTGCGCGTTCTGGGGGCTCTTGGTCGCGTTGTTGAGCGGGTTCGGGGTGCGGATACCGGCCACCACGTCTTCGCCCTGGGCGTTGATCAGCCATTCGCCGTAGAACTTGTTGTCGCCATTGGCCGGGTTGCGGGAGAAAGCCACGCCCGTCGCGGAGGTGTCGCCCATATTGCCGAAGACCATGGACTGGACGTTGACCGCGGTGCCCCAATCATCGGGAATACCTTCAATCTGACGGTATTTGATGGCGCGTTTGCCGTTCCAGGATTTGAAAACGCCGCCGATGGAACCCCACAACTGGGCTTCAGCGGAGTCGGGGAATTCTTCGCCCAACACTTCTTTGACGCGGACTTTGAATTTCTCGGCGAGGTCTTTGAGCTCGTCGGCCGTGATTTCGGTGTCGGATTTGTAACCTTTGGCTTCCTTGAGGTCTTCCATCATCTTGTCCAACTGCTGGCGGATGGCCTGGCCGTCCTTGGGCTCGATGCCTTCGGCTTTCTCCATCACCACGTCGGAGTACATCATAATGAGACGACGATAGGCGTCATACACGAAGCGGGGATTGTTGGTCTTGGCAATCATGCCGGGGATGGTGGCGGAGCACAGACCGATGTTGAGGATGGTATCCATCATACCGGGCATACTCTGGCGGGCGCCGCTGCGGCAGCTCACGAGCAAGGGGTTCTTCGGGTCGCCGAATTTCATACCCATAATCTCTTCGGTCGCCTTCAACGCTTCCGCGACATCCTTGCGAAGTTGGTCGGTGTAGCCGCCGCCCAATTCATAATATTCCGTGCAGCATTCGGTGGTAATCGTGAAGCCGGCGGGTACGGGAATACCCAACAGACACATTTCCGCGAGGTTGGCGCCTTTACCGCCGAGAAGTTCTCTCATTTTGCCATCGCCTTCAGCGCTTTTGCCTCCGAAGCGATAGACTCTTTTCTTGTTTTCTGCCATAATTTTATCGTTTGTGTTAATAAATAAATTCAAATAATGAATATTTTGGCGAAGGTACGAATTTTTTGCGATATTTCAATAGTTATGTGCGCTTGGAGTCCCAAAATCGGGACACTTGGTCTGATTTATATTATCGTTCAAATTTTCGCAGGGCTTCGGCGACGAGATAGGAACTGCCGCCGATATAAATGAGGTCTTCGGGCGCAGCGTCGCGAAGGGCGAGGTCAACGGCTTCGGCGACCGTGGGGCGGATGCGGCAGGAACGGAAGCGTGCCGAAACCAGAAGGGCCAGAATCTTTTCAGGACGCAGGGCGCGGGGGTTGTCGGCGGCGGTGAGAATCAGGTCGGCGCCGGCAGGCAGCAGGGAGACGGCCGCGGCGACATCCTTGTCGCTGACGCTGCCGTAAATCATCCATACACGGCGTCCTTTGTCGAGTTCCGCCTGCAGGACGGCGCAGTTCTGCCGCAGTCCGTGGGCGTTGTGCCCGATGTCGCCGATGACTTCCGGGGCGCTCTGCAGGCGTTCCCAACGGCCGCGCAAGCCCGTCAGAGCCGCCGCGTGTGCCAAGGCATAACGCAAACGCCTGGCCGACGTCGAGGTCTTGTGCAGAGCATTCTTGCTCGCAGCCGGGCCGGATGCGTTGTCGCATCTAAGCCCTTCACCCTCCGCCAGTACGCGCAAGGCGCAGAGCACGGTGCGCAGGTTCGCCCGTTGATAGACGCCGGGCAAATCCATTTCACCCAGCAATCGCTCGAATGCATCCGGCTTTTCAGAAGGGCCGTCGCTGAAATCAATGCCCGGCACTTGCTCTGCCATATCAATGCCCGGCTCTTTCTCGGCGTAGTGCAACAGGCTCATAATCTGCGTCCGGTCTCCGCCGAAACAGGGTTCCGGCAAGTTGGTGTAAAGCACCTTTTTCTCAAAAACAGGATTGATGTCAGGACCGCCTTCTCCGATAACGACGGGTACGCGCGCCTTGATGATGCCGGCCTTCTCGAATGCGATTTCCGCCAGTGTGTTTCCCAGTATGTCGCAGTGGTCCAGTCCGATGCTGGTGATGATGCTCAGTTCGGGGCGGATGATGTTGGTGCTGTCCAAACGCCCTCCCAGGCCGGTCTCAATGACGGCGTAATCCACCTCGCAGCGGGCGAACCAGTCAAAGGCCATCAGGGTGGTGATCTCAAAGAACGAAAGGCCCAGGCGGTCGTAATCACCCTGCCATTTTTCACAAAATTCCAGCACCGCTTCTTTGTCAATCAACTGATAAGCCGTCCTGGCTTGCGACTGGCTTCCCGCCCCTGTCCACGAATGGCTTTCCACCTCGGCTGACGAGGGGGATTCCGTCTGTGGCCATCCGGCAGAGGAGATGATGCGAATCCGTTCCCGGAAATCCAGCAGATGGGGCGAGGTGTAGAGTCCGACCTTGCAGCCTTGAGCGGCGAGGGCGGCGGCCATCAGGTGACACACGGAGCCTTTCCCGTTGGTGCCCGCCACGTGGATGCACTTGTACTTCCGATGCGGATGTCCCATCAGTCCGTCCATCACCTGCATCCCTTCCAGTCCCGGATGATAGGCCTCTTTCCCGACCGCCTGAAAGGACGGATGCCGGGTAAAAAGTTCCTTCATAAGTTGTTCGTACCGCTCCATTTGCCGTATTTTTTTGTCAAGTTTGCAAAAATACTTAATTTTGGGGGATTTTTGCGCAGAGATGGAACTTTTCGATGCATTGTATGTGATTGACGGCGCCCCGCAGGAGGATACGCCCCGCCATTTGTTAATGGGAGAGACTTCCTCTTTCGTGGGGGAGTCTGCCCTTTCCGATGTTGCGGGAGAAAGGGCCCCTGTTGCGGGAGAGCCGGCTGACGAGGGGCTTGTGCTCTCCGATGAGACGGTGGATCCGCATCTGACCGCCTGGGAGTACAACGAACGCGATATTCCCGTCTATTTGGAAAAAGTAGCGGCTTATCCCTATCCATTTTCCCTGCGTTATCCCGCTTCTTCCGCCCGGCTGGCACTGGCAAGCGCCTTGGCTGACACGCTCTGGTACGAGGGGCATTTCACATTCGACCAACTGCGCTTGCAATTGGAGTGGCGTTGGGATGAAAAGGCTTTGGGGGCGCTGGCGGCCTTCTATCAGGCTTGCGAAGCCTTGGGCGAATACTTGGAAAGCCTTCGGCTAGATGTCGATGCGCTGGAGCATCATTCCGCTCCCGTCTGCGATTTGATTCCTCATATTGTCATCCCGTCGGCCGCAAATGCCGCACAGCCCGCGAATCCTGCGCAGCCCGCGGGTGAAATGCCCGCCCGCAAGGTTCCGGCCCGAATGCTCCCGCAGGAAGATACCTGGCTTTTATACCTGCCCCTGGACCCTTGCGCCTTCGCGTTGGGCGGCAGCCTGCTGTCCAAAATTTGTGGCAATGCCGGGGACGGTCCGGTGGAAGTCGGGGACGGGGATTACCTGATGGATGTGTATGAAATCGTTCGGGAAATGGTGGAGGACGGCATCGTTCTGAGTGCGGTGACGGTAGCCCGCGGCGGCCTGATGACGGCCCTCTCCGAATGGTGCGCCCCGTGTCCCAAAGGGGCCGCTTCCTCGAACGGCTTGCGAGCGGGGACTGACGGAGCCTCTCTGCAGCCCGGGGCGGATTTGGATATTGCGCCTTTGATGAAGGCCTACGATTTGTCTGAGACGGATGAAACGGACCGTGCCCGCGTTCTGTTCGGTGAGGTCCCTGCCGTGCTGCTGCAGATTCGTGATGAAGATTATGATTATGTGGATGCCCAGTGTCTGCTGCAGGATGTGGCTTATTATGCCTTGGGCCATCCCGTGGTCTCTGCGGCCGGTGATGCCCACCCGCGCATCAACATTTCGCACAATCCTGTGCCCGTGCTTTCTTCGCTGTTGCAGGCGCTGATTTCCCGTTGAGGCCGGGCCCTGCCAACTACCCTTTGGGCTTGAACTCTTGCCGTGACTCGATGGAGCGGCCGAGGGTGAGGGCGTCGGCGTATTCGAGGTCGGCTCCGAAGCCGAGGCCGCGCGCCAGGGTGGTGACTTTGATGCAGCCGGCTGCGCCTTGAGCCCCGAATAAGGTTTCCTGCGCTCCCGCTTGAGCCAGCAGGGACTCGATTTGCCGATAGAGATAGAACGCCGTCGTTTCTCCTTCTACATCCCCGCTGAGCGCGAAAATGATTTCCAACGTTTCTCCTTTGGGGCCCTGGTCCAGGTGGCGGCGGATGCGGCGGAGCAGGGCTTCGATGGACAAATCGGCGGGACCGATGCCGTGAATGGGGGAGATGATGCCGCCGAGCACGTGGTAGAGCCCGTGATAGCGCCCCGTTCCCTCGATGCTCATCACATCGCGTATGCTTTCCACCACGCAAATCGAGGCCTTGTTCCGGGTCCGGTCCGTACAGAACGCGCACACCTCGCTGTCGGAAATCATATTGCATTGGCTGCAATACTTAATCTCCTTGCGCATCTTGGCGATGGATTCGGTGAAATGCGTGACATTTTCCTCCGGCTGGGCCAATAGATACAGTGCCAGCCGCAAGGCGCTCCGCGAACCCACGCCCGGCAGGGTGCCGATGGATTCCACGGCATCCGTCAACAGTTTGGAAGGGTAGGAGGGTTGGTCTGTCATCTCTTTTTCGTTCGGTTTTGCAAATATACGGATTATTTTTTATACCTTTGCAAGTTGTACTATTGTGGGGATTTATAAACTTAAACGGCTATGATCGATATTCTCTACAAAAAGGAAGGTCGGATTGAGGTCATCCAGACGGTGGAAGCCCTCGCCGGACTGCGTCCTGACGATGTGGTCTGGGTGGATATGGTTTCGCCGGAGGGAGAGGAGAAACGAGCCGTCGAGTCTTTCCTCGGTATTTCCCTGCAGACCCGCGCCCAAGCGGAAGAAATCGAGAGTTCCTCCCGTTATTCCGAGACGGAAACAGCCGTTTTCATCAACACCAACTTTATTTCCCCGGCTCCGGACGATTATACCCAGGAGGCGGTTTCCTTCATCGTTTCCGGTTCCATCCTGACTACGCTCCGCGAGAATCCCCTGCGTAGTTTTACGGTCTTGCAGCGCCGTATGCAGGCCTACCCCAAGAACTATCCCGACGGATTCTCCGTTTTCGTGAGTCTGCTTGAGCAACGCGTCGACCTGGATGCGGATATGATTGAAATCATGAGTCAGGAGATAGCCCAATATAATAAAAAGGTCTCCCTCGGAGAGGATGTCAACGAGGAGTTTCTGCTCGACATCAACCAGTTGCAGGAAAATACGATGTTGGTGCGCGAGAATGTCGTGGACAAGCAGCGTATGGTGTCCAGCCTTCTGCGCAGCGATTTGTGTCCCAAGGCGATGACTGAAAAATTGGAAGTGCTGCTCAAGGATATCGCATCTCTCATCAACCACACCAATTTCTCTTTCGAGCGTCTGGAATACCTGCAGAATACGGTCATCGGTATCATCAACCTCGACCAGAACAAGATTATGAAAATCTTTACGCTGGTTTCCCTGCTGCTGATGCCGCCCACCCTCATTGCGAGCCTCTTCGGCATGAATGTCAATTTCGGCACCTTCGTTGCGGATTCTCCCTGGGCCTGGGTCGCCATCTGCGGACTGATGATTGTCAGTTTCCTGATTGTCATCGTCGTGTTCAAAATCAGAAAAATGTTGTAGACCGGGGCACTATGAAAAAATTATCCATCCTTCTTCTTAATATCCAGAATGGTATGTGGGACGGGCAGCCGGACAACTACGAGCGCTTTGTGGAATATGTCAAGTCTTTCCAGCCCGATATCTGCGTGTGGTGCGAAGCGCAGTCGATTTTCATCGACGGCACCGACACCCGCTGCGATACGGCCGACCGTTATCTGGTGAAAAACTGGGACAAGGTGGCCGCCCGCTACGGACACCAATATACCTATATCGGCGGTCATCGCGACAGTTATCCCCAGGCCATTACCTCCCGTTTTCCCATTGAGAATGTGGCCCGCATCGTGGGCGTCAAGCCCGACAGCGTCGTGGCGCACGCGGCCGGCTGGGCCCGCATTCAGTTTGCCGGCAAAGAACTCAACATTGTCACGACGCACACCTACCCGATGTCCTACGCGTTCAATGTCCCCAAGCATCAGCGCGACTCCAGCGCGGCCCTCAACGGCGGCGACTACTACCGTGCGATGGAGATGGAATATGTCTGCAAACATACCGTCCTGACCGACCCGGACGCCGCCGATCACTATTGGATGCTGATGGGTGATTTCAATTCGCTCTCCCGCCTGGACAAGCCGACCAACGGCTATGACGCCTGGCCGGACGACGACCCGGAATATCTTACCCAGGATTATATCCTGAACAACACGCCCCTTATCGATGTGGTCAGAGAGAAACATCCCGGCGAGCCCCTCTACAGTATGTACAAAAATACCCGTCTTGATTATGTCTATTGCTCCAAGCCGCTCTACGACAGGGTGACCCGCGCAGACATTATCAAGGATGAGTACACGACTCCGGTGAGAGACAGCGTCGTCAAGAACTTCTTCCACCCCTCCGACCACCTTCCTTTTATCATTGATTTTAAATTCTAGTTCTCATTATGAAAAAATTATCCATCCTCTTCGCTACGCTTTTGGCGGTTTCCGTTTTGGCGACATCTTGCTGTCAGTCCAAAGACCTTCGGCTCCTTTATTGGAATATCCAGAATGGTATGTGGACCGGCCAGCCTGACAACTACGACGCTTTTGTGGACTTTGTCAAGTCCTACAAACCCGATATCTGCGTGTGGTGCGAGGCACAGACGATTTATATCAACGGTACGGACAAAAAGTGCGATACGGCCGACCGCTACCTGGTGAAAAACTGGGACAAACTGGCGGCGCGTTACGGGCACAAATATACCTATGTCGGCGGTCATCGCGACAATTATCCCCAGGCCATCACGTCCCGCTTCCCCATCGAGAATGTCGACCGCATCCTGGGTGTCAAGCCCGACAGCGTCGTGGCGCACGGAGCCGGCTGGGCCCGCATCCGTTTTGCCGGCAAGACCCTGAACATCGTCGCTACGCACACCTATCCGCAGCGTTACGCCTATGGTGTTCCCAAGCATCAGCGTGACTCCAGCGCCGCCCTGAACGGAGGCGACTACTACCGTGCGATGGAGATGGAGTATGTCTGCAAGCACACCATCCTGACTGACCCCGATGCCGCCAATGGCTATTGGATGCTGATGGGTGATTTCAACTCTCCCTCCCGTCTGGACAAGGAGACAAACGGGTACGAATGGGCGGATGATGATACCCGCTTCCTCACGCAAGACTATATCTTGAACAACACGCCTTACATCGACGTGGTCCGCGAGAAACATCCCGGCGAGGCAATTACCAGTACGGGAGGCAAGACGCGCATCGATTATGTGTATTGCACCAAACCGCTCTTTGACTTGGTTCAACGCGCCGACATCATCAAGGACGAGTACACAACGCCGGTCAGGGACAGCCTCGTCAAGAATTTCTATCACCCCTCCGACCATCTTCCCATTGTGGTGGACTTCCGCTTCTAAACTTCTCCTGAATGAAACTTCACAACCTAAACTTCCTGCTGACTATACTGACTTCCTTCCTGCTCCTCGCCTGTTCGGGGATGCGGGAGGATGCGGTGCGGCTTTCCGCGCGGCAGGATGGTGCATGTGAAGTTCAATTCTGCATAGACAACGAAGACACCCGGACTTCGGTGGCTTCCGATTTACATTCCGTCTGCTGGGAAGACGGAGACCACCTGGCCCTATGGGCTTTCAAGCCGGACCATAGCCAGGCCCTTTCCGCCCAAGATTTTGCCATCTACGGCCGTTCCTCCCAAAGAGCCTATTTTTCCTCCACCCTCGCTTCACCGATGGCGGAAGGCACTTATACCTATTGGGCAGCATCTCCGCTTCCGACGCGCAACAAGGACGGATACGTCACTTTTGCGATTCCCGAAAAGCAGGACGGGAAAGGCGCCGGCATTATGCTTTCCAACCTGGTGCAGGCCGGTCCGCTCAAACCCCGCGAGGAATATGAGCCGGCGGAGCGTTTCGCCTTGGAAATGAGCCAGCAGTTGCACCTGTTGCGCTTTTATATACAGGATGACGAACAGTTGCTGGGCGGTGAAAAAGTCGAACGTATGGAATTTATCTTCCCTTCGGACGTCACCGGCAGTCTGCGGACCGCGATTCCCGTTACGGCCGAGCCGGGCGTATATCCTTCCGCGGAACAGACGCTTCAGGACGGCAGCCCGAATCTGAACCTGACCCTCGACAGTAAACTGGAGGTTTCCGCCGGTACGACGCGTCACTATGCCTTTGCCACGATTTTCCCGCGCCAATGGGGAGCGGATGAGTCTTTCTCGGCCCGTCTGTACAGTCAATCGCGAATCGCTATCATAGACGATATCCTGCTGGGCGGACGAAATATGCAGGCGGGGCACGCCACCTCGGTCCGACTGACCCCGAACCGCCTGCGCGAATACCGTCGTATTTTCATCAATTTCCGCTCCAATCCCATTGGCGAGCCCATCAAGTCTATTACCTTGACGGCTCCCTCCGGCTGCAAATGGGGCGACAAGACCGGCAATACCTATACGATTTCCACGGGAGGAAACATTCTTCCGGGAGATTCCTTCTTGATTGAATACGAAGATGCTTCCGCCTTCCGCACCCTCAGCGGCAAGACCATTACGGCTTCCTTCGATTCTGAACACCTGACCTGCACGCAGAACATCACCCTGCCCAATCTCTCTACGGCTTCCAGTACTACGCTCAACCTGGATGTGGCTCCGCTGCTGGATGAAGATTTCTCCTCGGTGGCAGATTTCCATTCCTACGACGAGTATTCCGGCGGTCTCAACAGTGGAGCCAAAGACCCGTATGCTTTCCTCAATGGCTGGGCCGGTGCCCGTTGCGGGGCCAAAGGTGGCGTGGGTGTCCGTCTTGCCTGCCGTCGGGAGACTTCCTGGGAATACGATGCCCGTATGGAATCTGCCCCGCTGAACTGCAAGATTAAGAAAGCCGTTACCTTGCGCGTGACTTTCGATTACGGCTCGGGCGGCAGTTATACGACTCTCATCGGCAAAGCGGTCGGTCAGACCGTATATGTGGGCTATATCACGACCACCTCCAACTATAAGAGTAATTCGACAGAGGGTACCTATCCCCTCAGTTTCCATATCGATGCTGCTGACTGTGATGGAAACGACGGCGGATATTCCTCGACCTCCAACTCCTACAGCAAGACGTTCTCCGCGCCGGTGACCGATATCCTCCGTATTAGTTGGCGTACGGAGATTGACCATAAGGCCGGAACCAACAACAATACCGACTGGCTCTATGTAGATAATGTAAAAGTGGTCGTTGTTCCTTAGAATGAAGATGAATATGAAGAAGATATTGTCAATTGTCCTGATGGCTCTTTCCCTGACGCTTTCCTGCGCCAAGCAGGCTCCTGCGCCCGGCTCAGGCACCCTGCGTCTGTCGCTTTCTTCCGTCGAACTGGTGGACGAGGCGGTCAGGGCTACACTGGCGGACTACGGCATCACGCCCCCGGCGGCGGCCGATTTCTCGCTGAGCATCAAGAACGCAAACGGACAGTCCTATTGGTCCGGGAAGGTGTCGGAATGGACTGGGGAAATCGCACTGGTGGAAGGCAAATACCGGGTTGAGGCTGTGTATGGAACGGAAGGGGAAGAGGGCTTTGAAAAACCCTGGTACAGCGCTTCTGAAGAAGTGACGATTGTGGCCAACCAAGAGCACGACATCGTGTTGACGGCTACCCTGGCCAATACGATGGTCAAGGTGGCTCATACGGCGATGTTCGACAACTATTTCAAGGATTGTATGCTGACTTTCCTGACGGGGAACGGGACGACGATTCCCTATCCCGCCGACGAGACGCGCCCTGTCTTTATCGAGGCCTACCGCTTCGGCATCCGGGGCACGGTGACGGCCCGGGAAAACGGCAAGGAATATACGATTGAAAACACTTATTCCGAAGGTATCAAACGCGCGACCTGTTACACCCTGCAACTGGGGGCGTCGACGGTCGGCGGAACGGCCATCGAGATTACTTTCAGCGACCAAGTAGATACCATCACCCTGGAGGAGGATTTGTATGAATAAAAAATGGACTTTGCTTTTTGCTCTGGCGGCGTTGCTGCTGGCCTCTTGCAATGAAAATATGGACGGCCGTTATAGCCATCGGGGAGTGATCGCCCTGAACGGACTGGCGCCCGAACTCAACGAAGAACTCAATACCAAAGGGACTCCGACGCCCGCAGATTATTATATTTCCGTCTTGAATGAGGACGGGGATGCGGTGCAGGATGTGCAGGGACGCTTGCTGGAAAACCTGTCGCTGTCCGCGCTCAAGGCGGAAGGAAAGCCCCTCGATGTGATGGCGGGCAGTTATTCGCTGGTGGCCCGTACGGCTGAAAACATTCCGACGGCGGGATTTGACTGCCCCGTCTATGCCGGCGAGGTGCCTGTGACCGTCGTCGCGGGGGAGACCTCCACGCCGGGCCAGATTACTTGCAAACTGGCACAGTGCAAAGTGACCATTGACTATGACGAGCAGTTGCTGGCCGGAATGACCGGAGCGGGCAATGCGCGGGTGGAAGTGACGGCCGGCAGTCCGCTGGATTTCGCCGTTGCTTATGAGGGCGGCACGCCCGTCCCCGAGGCCCGGGCCGGCTATTTCGCCCTGCCTTCCGAATCCTCTTCGATGATTGTAACTATCACGGCGGTCATTGGCGGCAAGAGTCTGAAAATGTCCAAGGCCTTCAATGGGGTCAAGGCGGCCCAATGGCGCCAGATTACCCTGATTCCGATGGTTACCCCCGAAGGCACCGCCACCTTTGACGTGCTCATCAACGGCTATGTGGACGACGGGGAATTGCTCTCTTATTCGGTCGCTCCGGCGGAAGAGGTCATCGGGACCGACCCGAAGGCCCCGGCGGGAGACGGCGGCATCACCCTGGGCTTTGCCGAGGACTGCACGATGTTTGACGATGTTTGACGATTTGTCTAACATCGTGATTCCCGACCCGGCTGTGACGAAGATGGATTTGCGCCTGGTCGCGACGATTCCGAACGGCGTAAAGAAATTCACTGTTCACATCGAGACAGACAACGCCTCGTTCAGAAGCGCGCTGGAGGTGGCCGGCGGTGCGGATATAGACTTGATCAACCCTTCGGAAGCGGCTTCCGTCATCTTTGATGTCGTGCCTTTCCCGCACGGAGATTCCCTGGTCGGACAGACCCGCGTGGAGTTTGACTTGAGCGCCGCGCAGGACCCGATTTATGCCTTTGAGGGCCGACATTCCTTTGCGATGACGATAACGGACGGGCAGGGATGCAAGAAAACCATTCCCGTGGCTATGGTGATAGAGTAGGCGTATGAAGAGGTTGGGTTTCATTTTGCTGGCACTGCTGATGCTCTCCTGCGCCAAACAAGCGCCGGAAAAAGGCGGCTATGGTACGCTGTCGCTGAGCGTCAGGGTCCCCGAGGGGCAGGGTACGAAAGCGGTCCTGTCGCCGGAAGCGCTGCTCGCGAGCGCGCGCGTCAATATTTATTATGCGGATTTCTCCGGTCTGGTGCGTTCCTATCGCTATGACCAGGCCCCGGAAACGATTTACCTGCCTGCCGGTGACTATCGTGTGGATGTGGAAGCGGGAGAAATGGTCAAGGAATCTCCCGTCAACCCTTCCACTGAGCAGAGAAGTTATGCCGGCAGCAAGGAATTTACCATTACGGGCGATCAGTCCACTAGCGTGACCGTTGAGGCGGGCTGCTCCAATGTAATTGCCCGTATGTTGTTTGACAATACGCTCAATCAATATTTCGAGACGGGGTATTCCCTGACGCTCGGTCTGACCGGAGAAGCCCGGCAGGGACAGACGGTCTTTCCGGCGGAGCCTGTCGTCTGGACGGCCTCCGACAGCGGGAAGGAGTTGTTTTACCTGATTGACGGCCTGGATGAAGCCGCACTGACCTGGTCCTTTGCCGGCGTGCTGAAAAAGGATGGTTCTTCCTTCTCGAAAACGGGAACGATTGCGGCGGTCGAGGCCGGCAAGAAATATGAGTTGACGCTCAAATATGTGGCGAAAGACGGTATGGCGGACCTGGGCTTCGATATCGTGCTGGATGCGAGCGAAGAGGTTTTCGATGATATCGTCATATTCGAGCCGGTGGCCACCGGTATCGCTCCGTCCGCGGATTATGAAATTTGGGCCTGTCGAGCCACCGTTCACGCCGATGTGGACAGCGGAGAGTACGACGACCCGTCCGAGGTGCGTTTTGAATATGCCAAGAGCGGCAGTTCGAATTGGACCTCCGTGGCGGCGAACTTGAATGCCGACGGCGGCTTCGAGGCGCTGATGACCGGGTTGACTCCCGCTACGAAATATGCCTACCGCCTGGTGGTCAAGGATGCCGTGGTCGGAGATCCGGTGGAACTGACGACGGATGCCGCGCCCAATGTCCCGAACGCGAGCCTTGAATATACGACCGACGCGGGCAAATACAAGGAGTGGTACAGTACATCCGCTCCCAATGTCGCGGACCGTACGGCCTGGTGGGGTTCGGGCAACGGCAGCAAGGTGATGGGCATCGACGGTTCCGCCGATATGGGCTATGTCATCTGCGAGCCTTCCAGCGACCACGTGGACGGCAGCCAGTCCGCTTGTCTGGTGTCCCAATGGGCGGTCGTCAAGTTCGCGGCAGGTAACCTCTTCACCGGCTATTTCGGCGGTCTGGTGGGTACCAAGGGCGGTATCGTCTATTATGGCCGTCCCTTCACGGCCCGTCCTTCCAAACTGAAAGTATGGCTCAAGTATTCCACGGGCAATGTCAACCGCGAGGACAGTTATCCTTCGACCGGAGAATATCCCAAGAAGGGCAATCCCGATTGGGCGCGCGTTTATGTCGCTCTTGGCAATTGGGACTACAAGAAATATGCAGGTACGAAGGACTGTCCGGTCAAAATCAATACGACGGACAAGTCCACTTTCTACAACTACAAGACGATGGACGGTTCCATTGCATACGGGGATGTGATTCTGAAAGGCTCCAACGGCGGTTGGAAGGAATATACCATCAACCTGGACTACCGCAAGACGGATGTGATTCCCACGCATATCATTATTTCTTGCGCTTCCAGTATGCTCGGCGACTACTTTACAGGTTGCGACAGCAGCAAACTCTGGGTTGACAAAATGGAGTTGGTCTATGAGTAAACGAATCCTGCTTGTGTGGGCGGCCTTGATGCTGGCCTTTCCGTTGGCGGCGCAAATGAACTGCGACAGGGGTTATGTCCTGCAGGACAACCCGGTCAAGATGGTGCGCAAAGGCGGGTGGATGCTGGGCGGTTCCGTCGGTTTTACGGGCAGTACCTCCGACAACCGGCAATTCCTGATTGTCAACGGCATTTCCGGCCGTCTGTATGACATTGACGTAAGCCCCCGTTTCTGCTATATGATCGGCGACAATATGGGCATCGGCTGCGCCTTTTCCTATCGGCGCAACTTCTTCAATGCGGCCTCCGCCGGACTTTCGATGGACGGACTGGACCTGAATGTCAAGAATTATTACCTGGACAACCACAGTTATCTCTTTTCCGGGTTCTACCGCTACTACATTCCCTTCGGCTCGGGCCGTTTCGGGGCGTATGTGGATGCGGAACTTTCCCTGGGCGGCCGTCAGCATCGGATGATGGACAACCACGCGGTGGATGAGAAAGGGACCTATGGCGTGGGCTTCCAGGGTGCTGTCGGCGCGTATGCCGGCGTCCTGGCCTTTTTCACCAGCCATTTTGCGATGGATGTGCGAGTGGGGCTGCTCTCTTTGAATTACTCTACGGAAAAGCAAACGCACAACCAGGTGGCGACGGGTACGGATCACGCCTATTCCGGCCATTTTATGATTGATTTGCTCGCCTTGCGTTTTGGTTTGTATTATTATTTGTAGGCCATGAAGAAAACGATACTTATTCTCTTTTTCGCGCTGATGGCCTTCACGATGCAGGCCGGCGAACCGGGCACGGGCGTTCAGCAGATGGGCAAGGTCATCGGTACGGATGCTTCTCAGGCGGGCGGGCGCAGTTTCCCCAAGCGCCTGTTTTCCGCCAAAGGAAGTTGGGGCATCGGGCTGGACGGCGTATATTTGGGCGCCAAAGGCTCTGACAGCAACCTGATGATGCTGTTGACCGGTATCAACGGCGGTTTCTCTTTCGGGCGCATCGCGCCGGTGGTCACTTATACCTACGCTGACAACCTGGCGGTCGGTTTTCGCTTCACCTATATGGGGGCGAAAGGCAATATCGACAGTGCGACGGCCCTGGGCCTGGTGGATTTGAATATGGATTTAAACGGCATCGCGCTGCGCCTTGACTGCTACAGCGCTTCCGTTTTCCACCGCAATTGGTTCGGTCTGGACGACAAAGGTCGTTTCGGCCTGTTCATTGATTCTGCGCTCTCCTACCAGCATTTGAGGGCGACGACTTCCTACTATGGCCTTTCCCACCGGGCGGCCTTGACTTTCAGCCCCGGCCTGGAGATTTTCGTGATGAATTTCTTCTCGCTCAATCTGTCCATCGGCCTGGCGAGTGTCTATTACGAGTGGTCTCAGGTGTACGACAAGGCGTGGCAGCGTACGGGCTCCTCCAATGGTTTCCACGCGGGAACGGGCCTGAGCGTGCTGGACTTGAATTTCGGACTGAATTTCTATCTGTAGGATGATGGACAGGGCTTTCATACGGAAACTGGGACTGGCGGCAGCGCTTCTGTGCCTGCTGACATCTTGTTTCAAAAACGATATGCCCTATCCCTATGTGGCCGGAACCATTGCAGACATCGAAGTGGAGGGCGCGCTTTCCTGTGAGATTGATGTGGCCCGCAACACCATTACCCTGCAGATGGATGAAACGCAGGATTTGGCCAAGGTGCGTATTCTTTCCGTCCGTTTCGGGGAAGAACAGACCTGGGCGGAGACCGCCATCGAAGGCGTTCACGACCTGCGCGAGCCGATGTATGTGACCCTGGGCACCTATGACACCCAGCGCTATCGTTGGAAAATCGTGGCCAAACAGACCATTGAGCGCAGTATGAGCGTAAGCAACCAAATTGGTAAAACGGTTTTTGACGAGGCCAACCGCCGGATCCTGCTGACCGTGAGCAAGTCCGTTTCCCTGACCTACCTGAAAGTGGAGGCCGTGAAACTAGGTCCGCGCGACATCACCACCTATGACAAGGACCTGACGGCCATTCATAATTTTACCGAGCCGATTGAAGTGACGGCGCGCTACCACGGAGAGGACCATGTCTGGACCATTTATGCTCATACCTCCGACAAGAATGTGGTGGTGGACAGGGTCAGTCCCCAGGCGATGATGGATACCCTCCAGCCCCTGACGACTTACGAGTACCTGGCCTATACGGGCGAGGAGGAGACCGAGCCCGAAACCTTTACGACCGAAGATGAGGTGGAGGTCCCAAACGGCAGTTTCGAGTATGTAACTCCTGCGGGTTCCTTCTATGAGTGGTACAATACGGCGGCCCCTCTCTTGCCCGAGCAAAGTGCCTGGTGGGGTTCCGGCAACGGCAGCAAGGTGATGGGCGTCCCCGGTTCCGCCGATATGGGCTATGTCATCACCGAGCCGGACGAGTCTTCCAAGGTCTCGGGCGAGCGTTCCGCCAAACTCATTTCCAAGTGGGCGGTGGTCAAGTTTGCGGCGGGCAACCTCTTCTCCGGTTATTTCGCCGGCCTGGTGGGTACGGCCGGCGGCAAGGTCAATTTCGGGCGTCCGTTCACACACAGGCCCGATTCGCTCAAATGCTGGGTCAAGTACCATAGCGGCCCGGTCAACCATATTCACGAGTCCTGTCCTTTCCCGACTGAGATGGGGCAGAATGATGAGGCGCAGCTGTTCATCGCCCTCGGAAATTGGGATTACAAGAAATACGGCGGGTCGCCCGAGTGTCCTGTTCAGGTCAATACGACCGATATGACGACCAAATTCAATCCGAACGGGGAGGCGGTCATTGCCTATGGGGAATATACCCTGGACCATTCCACCGTTTCGGCAAGCGGGGAGGAGGTTTGGGTGGAAATCGCCGTTCCTTTCGTCTATAAGGACAATTTTACCGTTCCGACCCACATCGTCATTTCCTATGCTTCCAGTCGCCTGGGGGATTATTTCACCGGCTCAGACCAGAGTATCCTGTGGGTGGATGATGTGAAGTTGGTGTATTAGGAGGTCGGAGCGTTCGGTCTGACCTTATTCAATCCAGCCGGAGATAAAAACATCTGCCAGCGGGCGGAGGGGGGCGTTGGTCACCAAACGCAACTGCAACAGCGTTTCCCCTTTGGATAGTTTGCCGGTGTCGAAACGAACGGTCAGCGTGGCGCTTTCGCCGGGCTGCAGTACGGGATAGTCGGATGTTGCCTGCTTGCTGCCTGCCGCTTGGCTGCCTGCTTTAGGCTGGCCGTCGGGTCGGATTTCTTGGCCGATGATGCCTTCATCCGCATCGATTTTGTAGATTTCTAGCGGGGCTTTCCCGTTGTTGCTGAAGGAGAAAGTGCACTCCTTGATTTGTCCTTTCTTGGCTTTCCCGAAGGCGTAGGTGGATTGCTTGAAACTGATGCGGGGGCCGGAGCGTTTTTCTTCCGGGCTCAGTCGGGAGGTATTCATCTGCGTAACGGCCCAAATGTCCAGTCGCTCTTCTGCGGGCTGGCCGTCGATGACGGGGGTGAGGATATAGTGGTTCTTGCCCCAAAGTTTTTCATCGCTGCTGACGCAAAAGTCCACGCGGGCGGTCTGACGGGCGGGGATGGTCATAGGGAGATTGCGGACTTTCACTTGCTTGGGCGTGTTGCTGAAATCCAGGGTGACGGGCTTGTCGCTGAGGTTGGCGAGCAGGAAGCATTCGCTCCGCTGTCCGCCTTGTTCCAGGACACCGCCTTTGATATCCGGACTTTTGACGCCCAGTTTTCCGCCGAGTCTTTGGTTGTATGCTTCTTCCAGCACCACGGGCTTCTCGTGGCAGACACCGCGCACTTTGAGGATGCAGGCCCTTTCGTTGCTGGAAAGATAAACACTGATGCTTTTGTCAAAGGGGAAGGCGCCTTCGTCGTTTTTGTAGGTGATGCTGATGCTACCGCTTTGGCCGGGCTGTATGGGGCGGTTGCTCCATTGGGCGCTGGTGCAGCCGCAGGAGGTGGTCACCCGGTCGATGAGCAGGGCCTGCGTACTGTCGTTGCGCAAGGTGAAGGTGCAAGAGACGGGGCCGCTGTTCAGCACGATGTCTCCGAAATCATAGACCGTTTGGTCGACGCTTACGCCTTTGCAGAGCGTTTCCCAAGCCCGTCCCGAGAGGGGGGCGCAAAGGAGCGCGAAAAGGGTCAATCCGATGAAAATTCGTCTCATTTTTCTCTAAAATTCACAAACCTTGCAAAGATATTCAAAAAATTTGCTAATTTTGCCTTGAATAAAAAAATAACATTATGGCTTACAAAATTTCTAACGATTGTCTGGCTTGCGGAACTTGCCAAGGCGAATGCCCTACCGGTGCTATTTCCGAAGGCGATATCTACAAGATTGACCCCAATGTCTGCATTGATTGCGGTACGTGCGCCGATGCTTGCCCTGCGGGTGCTATTTCTCCCGCCGAATAATCGGACATCACAGACAAGAGAAAGAGGCTGGCTGAAAGTACGGACA
>CADAFY010000049.1 GCA_902787255.1 uncultured Bacteroidia bacterium | reverse complement strand
CTGAAGCAGAACAGGCAGAACTCTCAAGGCAGATTCGTAACAAGAAAAAGATTACGGAAATCAAAGATCGGTTCGGTATTTGGAAGAAGACAAAAACGGATGATCTACTTGAGTGTGAGAGGCTGATCGAGAAAGCAGAGAAAGCGGTTATGGATTCGCCGGATCCTCACGTTGTAGTAATTACGGGAAGCTTTGTGTATCTGATGCATATCAAAGCAATCGTAGGTTACTGGCTGGATATTCTTTGCTTTGGAACAGAGGAAGAAACAAAAGAATTCTTCATGACTAACGGAAAGGAGGTGGATCGTATTGTCGCAAACATTAAACGAGCAGGAAATGACATCCTGGGAAGAAGTAGAAAAGCGGAATTGACCGGCCTCCGCCTTGGCCGTCATTTTCATACGAGGTATCGTGAGGGTGATGCGTGTTCCGTCAGCACCGCGGACCACTGCTGACAAGCCGCCCTCGGCAAGTCCTTTGACCGCTTCTATGTTATAACCTGCCACCACGCCGGCCAGCGACCCGCTCACGGACTCGATGTAGACTTCTTTCGCATCCTTATCCACCGTCCAGCGCCGATGACCGTCGCAATAGATTTGCAACACGCCCAGGTCTAATACATAGCAGGAGTCCTGTACGCTCAACTTGCCCTCACCCTGTATGGTGACATCGGCTTCGGACACATAGGTAAAATCCGCCTGCACCAAGTGGGTGGCCAGTTGCTGCTGCAACTCTTGCGGCAAAGCCTGGGCGGAAGCGGACAGCGCTCCCCCCATCCAGGCCAAGAATAAAAGTATGAATCTACAACGTGACATCCAGAATCGCCTGCAATTGTTGGAAATCGCTCACCAGTACTTCGCGGGGACGGGCTCCCACCTGGGGACCGACAATCCCCTTGGCTTGCAACTGGTCCATAATACGCGCAGCCTTGGCATAGCCCAGCCCCATCTTGCGCTGAATCTCGGTCGTGGAAGCTTTTCCCAGTTCGACCACCAGACGGGCCGCCTCTTCAAATCGGGCATCCAATTTCTCGCCATCCGCCCCGAAATCAGCCGAAACCCCTCCCGGGTTCTCTTCGGGCGGCTCCGGCAGGTAGAACGGACCGGCGCTCTCTTTGTACCCGGTCTGCTTGCCCACCCATTCGGCAATGTTAGTAATCTCTTCACCGGAAACAAACGCACATTGAACGCGCTGCATCTCCGCAGCGCCGGCATATAAGAGCATATCGCCCTTACCGATAAGTTTCTCCGCGCCCGGCGTACCCAGAATCGTCTCGGAATCGCCGCGGGACACTACGCGGAAAGCAATACGCATCGGGAAGTTGGTCTTGATGAGCGGGGTGACCACATTGACGGACGGACGCTGCGTGGCAATAATCACGTGTAAACCGGCAGCACGGCCCTTCTGGGCCAGCCGGATAATGGCTTCGCTGATTCGGCGGGCTTTAGATTTGCCTTCAGGTCCGAAACCGGACATCGTCAAATCGGCATACTCGTCGATGACTGCGACCAAATACGGCATATACTTGTGCCCATCGTTGGGGTTGAGTACGCGTTTGATGTATTTCTGGTTGTAGAGTTTCACCTGGTTGACACCCGCCAGGCGCATCAACTGATAGCGATCTTCCATTTCTTGCACCAGACTCTGCAACACCTTTTCAGCGGCGTCCTGCGTCACGGCTATGGCAGAATCTTTTAGTTCTTGCTCGGTAGCAGGATTAGGCAATACGGCCAGGTAGTGGTTGAGCAGCGAAGCATAAGGGGTAAACTCGACCATCTTCGGGTCCACGAACACGAATTTGAGTTCGGAGGGGTGCTTGGCGTAGAGCAAAGAAGTGATAATCACATTCAGGCCGACGGACTTACCCATCTTCGTCGCGCCGGCGACCAGCAAGTGGGGAGCGTCCGCCAAATCGAAGGTCTTGACTTCCCGGCTGATGGTGTATCCGATGGCAATCGGCAATTCTGCCTTGGAAGAACGGAAGGAGTCGTCCGCCAACATCGATTTGAGCGGAACGATCGACGGGTGGGCATTGGCCACTTCGACTCCCAAAGAGTCCGACAGTTTGACTACACGCACGCCGCTGGCGCCGAGGGATACGCCCAAATCTTCCTGCAAACTCTTGACTTGCGAGATTTTCACGCCCTCACCCAATTTCAATTTATATAGGGTGACAGTAGGGCCGGGAATAGCGGTCACGCCGGTAATCTCAATCTTGAAACTACGCAGTGTCGTCTGAATCCGACGGCTGGTCGCATCGATTTCCGTCTGCGGAACTTCGTGCTGGGCCGAACTGTAATCCCCCAACAAGTCCAACGAGGGAAAATGGTAGTTGGACATCTTATCTTTGTAGTCAATATCCTGAAGGAGTTCCTCTGTAACATGAGTGTTATATCCTTCATCCCTATCGACGTCCACTTTCAGGACATCCTCTTTGTCTTCATTTTCCGTCTGGATGCCCTCGTCGTCAACAGGTTCGGAGGCGGGCTCTTCACCCCCCTCTCCGACTTCCGGATCGGCAGGGACGACTTCCGTCTGCGCATCCTCATCTATCGCATCATCGGACTCTTCCTCATACACAGAAGTCGACAGTCCCTCAACTTCCTCATCTTCGGAAATGACTCCGTCTTCGGAAAGCGCTTCTCCCACAGACACCGGCTCGGGAACAGGACGAGGACGGAAAGGCCAGGAAATCTGCATTGAAGAAAGACGGTCAAAGAAAGCGGGACGCGCGATAGACAACCACGCAATCACCAGAAACAGCAGAATCAGTGCGGTCATAACAGGCTTCACCGCATCTTCCAAAAAGCAAACGGAAACCGCCCCGGCATCACCGCCCAACCCGGCGGGAAGCAAGTTTTCCAGGGAAATATGAATCCCGATAAATGAAAACAGCATCGCCAGAATGTACATTCCGGTCAGCGAAAGCACGCAAACGCGCAAAAAGCGGACATTTCCCTTTTTGAAAATCTTGCACACGCCGGCGACCATAGGAACGAGCAGCACAAGCGCTGCCGCCCCCAGCCATTTTCCGACCAACAGATGCGCCCAATAAAATCCGATACTGCTGCCCCAGTTGGAGATGGAACCGGATGATTTGATGACCGTATCGGTATCGTAGGTCAGACTGTAATCCGTCTTCCAAGTGAAGAAGTAGGACACAAAGGAAATGAAGGTCAGCACGGATGCGAGCAACAGGAGAGCCCCCGCCGCCTTGACGAGAAAACTCTTCTTGCGCTCTGACAAACGAATTGAGAATTTTTGGGAAGTAGAACGCTTTTTATCTGCCATTATTTATTTTTGTTTATAAAAGTTCTTCTTTTGAAAGCGCCGTTTCCCGCCTTGTCGCTGGGAGGAACCGCCTTTGGGAGCCACCCCCGGACGCGAGAAATTGGCATCGTAGGCAATTTTGCTCAACTCGATGCCCTGCGGAACACGGATTCTCCCCTCCGACAGTTTCTCAATATCCGCAAAAATCGTTTCATCCGCCACACTGTCCTTGTTCCAAATCAGGTACTGCTGACGCATATAAATGGCCAGGGAACGGATGAGGGAGGTTTTGTCATCCCCATCTTCCAGGCCGGCGATCAAATCGATGATGCTCTCGATATTGCGGCCGTAATGCGTGGCCTTGACCGGTTTTTTGTTGATGGGAACCGGCATCGGACGAGCTTCCAGTCCGGCCCTTTCGGGCATAGGATAGGGAGCATCGATATCCAGGTCGTAGTCGGCGATGATGTACAGATGGTCCCACAACTTCTGCTCGTAGTTTTCCTGCGAACGGACCTGCGGATTGAGCAATTCCATCACCTTGACGACCGCCCGGGCCTGTTGGCTTCGTTTTTCCTTGTCCTCGATGTCTTTGAGTTGCCCCACCATATCATAGATGATACGGCCGTACTCCGGAAGGCGGAGCGGGGCTCTTTGCGTATTATAATCCAAAATCTTTTCCATAACCTACAAAGATAAGCATTTTCCGACAACCGTCAATCAAAAACTTTTGTTTCGACATTATCCGTCCTCAAATACCACAAATGCGTCGTCACCCGGCTCCTTCCCATCGCCAAATAAGCCCGGGCGTATTTCTCCATCTGTTTGTCATAGGAGGAATGTTTGTCTCCGGTCTTATAGTCAATGATAATCACCTCTTTCCCGTTGTCGAGCACGCGGTCGGTACGAAGGTTTTCATCCTTCTTATTCTGTTCCGTTTTCGGCACCAAAATGGTCGCCTCATTGCGAACCACCCATTCACTGCCGGGCTCGGGGAACCAGCCCCGGGCAATGGCACGGTCAATGCAACCGCGCAGAAAATCCAGCGTTTCTTGTTCTTTCCCGGCTTCCAATTCTCCCGAGAATACCGCTGCACGGACGGCTTCATCCAATTCATGCGGATACACCACGTGGGCCAGGATATCGTGCAGGATGGTGCCGTTGACACGACTGCTGTCCGCAGGTGTTTCCGTCTCGCTTTTGAAAAAGTCGGAAGCATCCGCCCGCAGTTTTACCCGCTCCCCTCTCGGATAGGAGGGATATCCTTCGTCCAAATGCAACAGACGGACATCCTGCTTCTTATCCTCCTTGGGATGATAGTCGGACATCGTGCCTTTTTCATAGAGACCTTCTTCCGCCTCCGTCATATAAGTCTTGGCAAAATTGCGCAACAATGCAGGGAAGGATGCGGTCTCCTCTTCTTTTTTGGGCACGGCACTGATAATATGCAGCACCTCCACAGGGCGAGTAAACGCCACATACACCACATTGAGATTATCAATGTATTCCAGACGCCTTTCGTCTTGATAACTCTTCTCGAAATGGCTTCCTTCCGCCATTCCGGCCGTCAGGTTGACCTGATACACTCCATCCGCCCGGCCTTCCAACTCCGTCCCCAGCAAATCCGGGACACACCAGACAGATTCCCCCCTGCCGTCGACACGCGCCCATTCAATGGATTCCAAAAATGGAACAATGATGTAGGGAGCCGACAAACCTTTGACTTTATGGATAGTGATAATATTGACCGCATCTTGTGCTTCAGGTGCACTGATCGCATCATCACGGTCGGAAACATAACGGACAAAAGAATGCAGGGAATTATCACCCCGCGCCACAAAATCATTCAATACATCCATAAAACAGCGGATGTAGGGAATCTGTGCGTTAAAATCAGTCGGACGCTTCGCCTTTATATCCCGCAACAGTTCTTCACAGATGTCCACCAGGGAACATCCCCCCGCATCTGCGGCGCTTGAAGGGAAACGCCCGGCCAGATAGGCCCGCGCACTATCATTCGGGTCATCCCGGTTAGACAACAGAGAAATCAGCAGGCGAACGATGGAGGAAGATGCGATGCCCAAGGTGTCCGAGGTAGATACTTTGATGCCTTGTTCATTCAAATAAGCCGCCAAGTCGATGCCTTGACTTCCTTTTCGAACGACGATGGTAATATCTCCGTAACGGAATCCGTGTGATACAGCGTTTTGAATGGACGACAACACCTTTTCCATTTCCACCTCATAGGGCTTGACCGTCCCTTCTTCCGTTTCTCTCCCCTGACAGAAATCCAGACGGATATACCCGCCTTTGCGATGATTGGTAAACTGCCGGACATCCTGATAGACCTCTTGCAGCACCCGGCCTTGATTCAGCGCCTCATCCATCTCTCGGGCGGCAAAAGCAAAGAAGTCGTTGTTAAAGTGAACAATTTCTTCCGCACTCCGCCAGTTGGTATCCAGTTCGTTCGTATCATCGATATACTTCCCGAAAGCCTCCGGAAGGATACGCGTCATCAAGGACGCATCCGAATTGCGCCAACGATAAATACTCTGCTTGGGGTCGCCCACCACAAGATTCGTATGGCCGTTGTCTACGCTCTCCTGCAGCAGCGGACGGAAGTTATCCCACTGGATTTGGGAAGTATCCTGGAACTCATCAAGCAGGAAATTCTCATAGCGTACACCGACTTTCTCATAGATAAAGGGCGTAACCGTGTCGGAAATAAGGTCTTTGAGAATCTCGTTGGTCTCATCGAGACTGAGCACATTCTTTTCCTTCATCAAGGTGGAAAGTTCCTGACGGATACGCCGCACTACCCCGAAGCCGTAAAGTTGGGGAATGATGATATCCAAGGTAGCCACCATTTTCATCCCCTCATCATAAGCCTGGCGGAGCAGTTCCATCTTGTCCAACAAGCCTTTCAGCCCGCATCCGTTCGCAAATTGCGCTTGATCCGCTTTCTTGAACCAGGCATCGGTATTGACGGCGCCGACCGGCAGGAACAATTTCTCATAGGCGGCATCCGAAAGACCCGGAATACCTTCTTTGGGATTATCCGCTTCGACGGCCGTCAACTTCTCCAACGCCTTTTCCAGCACTTCCCGGCTGGTCTTGACATCTCCCAATGCGAGTTTTGCTTCATCGGCGGCCGCTTGGGCGGCATCTTTTACAGCGGCGAGATAATGCTCCCGCCGCTGCCGGCAAGTCTTTTCCAAACGTTTCAGACGCGTGTGGTCGTAGAGCACGGATTCACTCACCGGGGATTTTTTCACGGCTTCTTTGTACCCCACGGTCATCAATTCCGTGGCAACCGACAACAGCAAGGCATCCGCTGAAAATTTATCCCCATTGGAAACGCGATACACCGCTTTATCTGTCAGCCACTTGAGAAGTTCCTCATTGTCTTTTCCTTCGTCCAGCGAATCCAGAATTCTATCCACACACTCCCCAATCAAGGCATCCCGGTCCAACTCGACCTGGTAGGAAGAATACATACCGATTTCGCGGGAAAAAGCCCGCAAGACCAATTGGAAAAAAGCATCAATGGTGCTCACGGAAAAAGACCCGTATTCGTGGAGCAGGTGGAAAAGAATCTCTCCGGAAGCCTTCTGCAAGTCCTCGTCTGTACAAGAAAAGTATTGAACAAAATCCTTATAATAATCCGATTGAGTCGGAGTTTTGGACAGAATGTTCAACTCCTTCAGAATCCGCTCCTTCATTTCCGCCGTTGCCTTGTTGGTAAAGGTGACGGCCAGCACGTGGCGATAATGGTACACATCTTTTGGATGTTCCGGAGCGAAATATCGCTCCAGCAGCAGACGGATATAGGTTTTGGCCAAGAAATGGGTTTTTCCCGAACCGGCGGATGCTCCGCGCAAAAGAATAGGTTTATTCATCGTCCACAAATACTTTTAAAATCACAGAATTGGCAGGTGTTTTCATCCTCCGTCCTGACAAAAGGCTTTGCCGGGTCTTGGAGGTCCGCAATGATATCCTGCAACTTCTTTTTCATCGCATCGGCAAAAGAAAGGCGGATGTCATAATCCACCGGAACGGACTTGCCGGACAAACGGAAGGGAACATACATCGTATTGACCAGTTGTTCGCGGGAAGAAGGGAAAAGTTCTCCGCCCTTTTGGGAGGAGGCGTGCAGGGCCGCTTCGTCATACAGGAAGAACTGAATCGCCGCCTTGTTACGATAATCCGTAAAGGGCAGATCGACTTTCTCTTCCGTAAGCCCCAGGCAATCAGGATTGTCACTGCCCGTCTTGTAATCCACCACGCGCACGGGCCCGCCTTCTACCTGATCCACCCGGTCAATCAGGCCGGAGATTTTCACGTCCAGGAAATCCATACAGAAATAGTGTTCCAAGGAAAGAATCCGGAAACACGAGGCTTGTTTTTCTTCCAGATAGGCCACATCAGCGTTGAGCGTATTGACCACATATTGGCAGATTACATCCGCCATCACCAGATTGCGGCCCGTCACTTCCGGGACTTTCAACTCCTCGCAAATCAACGATTTCACTTTTTGGCGTATCTCTTCTTTCCGATTGAGCCAATCCTTCAGATAACCCAACGTAATTTCGTGAGGAACTGTCGGTTTTGAAATCACGCCCCCAGGCTTCATCGCATCGTCCGAGGTATAGAGCGCCTCCATAGTGCTATGGAAAATAGTCCCCAGGGAAGAGCCGTCCAAGTATTCTGAGACTTCAGCCGGGGCTTCCAGCCCGAGGATTTTACTGAAGTAGAATTTCATCGGACAAGCGACATAGGTTTCCAGCGAGGAGGCCGAGAGCACGAGTTCTTTGATGGCAGCCAAATCTTCGGCGCTCTTCACCACCTCGTCATCATTGCCCCTGTCTGCTTCGACCTTGTCTTCCTCTGTCTTGTCAGCGGTTTCCGCAAGCAGTTTTGCGTCAATATGCTCCGTCCAATCCGTGATGTCCGCTCCGAGATGGTAGCGCAACTGCTTGATAAAACGGCTTTCTTCTCCCTTTTTGAGCCCTTCCGTACGGTTGTCGTACAAGAGCCAGACCTCCTTCGCGCGGGCAATCATCCGATAGAAATAATAGGCCCACATTTCATCCTGATGGTCGTAGGACGGCAAGCCGAAGCCCACGCGCAGTTCTGCCGGGATAAAAGAAGAACTGACACTCTTGCGCGGGAAGACACCCTCATTGCACGAAAGCACAATCAGATTGTTGAAATCGAGACAACGGGACTCCATCGGACCCATCACTTGCAAACCTTTGAGCGGCTCTCCTTCAAACGGGATGGAAATACCTGAAACGAGCCGGTCCACCATACGGGAGAAGGTAGCAGGCTTGATAGGGAGCGGATTGGATACCAATTGATTGATGGCATTGTGAGCCGCTTTGGCAAAACTTGTTTCAAAGGCCAACGGTTCTTTTTCGCTCAACCACTATTTGTTCCCTGGTCTTGTAATAGACCTTCATCAATGGCTCGCGGTGATAGCTGAGCACGGCTCCTTCCGCCGTC
>CADAFY010000048.1 GCA_902787255.1 uncultured Bacteroidia bacterium | reverse complement strand
GCAATTCTGGAAATGCTTGAGTATCATAATGCTCACCATATGACCGATGTGCAGGGAGTCGGCCGTCGGGTCAATGCCTACATACGCCGCCTGCGGCCCTTCCATCAGTTTCTCCTCCGTCCCGGGCATGATGTCCTGAATCATACCCCTCCATTTGAGCTCTTCAACAAAATTTTTCATCGTTTGATACCTTATAATAATATAGTTTTCATTTGCGAGTGCAAAGATGTGAATTTTAATCCGCGAAACCAAAAAAAATAGGTATCTTTTATGAGAAAGAAAATCGTTGCGGGAAACTGGAAGATGAACACCACCGTTCCCGAGGGCGTTGAGCTCGCCAAGGCTGTCGTCGCCGCTTCCGGCGAAGTGCCTGCCGATGTCAAATTGATTATCGCTACTCCTTTCACCCACCTCTATCCCATCGCCGAGGTTGTGAAGGGTACTGTCGTCAGCCTCTCCGCCGAGAACTGCGCGGACAAGGAGAAAGGCGCCTACACGGGTGAAATCGCTGCGAATATGCTCGCTTCCGTGGGTTGCGAATATACCATCCTGGGCCACTCGGAGCGTCGTCAGTACTATGGTGAGACCGATGCCAAATTGGTGGAGAAAACCAAACTTGCGCTGGCCAATGGCCTGAAAGTCATCCTTTGCGTGGGTGAGAACCTCGACGAGCGTGAGGCCGGCAAACACTTCGACGTCTGCAAGACCCAGACCGAGAATGTGCTCTATCAGTTCAGCGCCGAAGATATGAAGAACATTGTCATCGCCTACGAGCCCGTGTGGGCCATCGGTACCGGCAAGACCGCAACCGCCGAGCAGGCTGAGGAAATCCACGCTTTCATCCGCAAAGTGGTGGCCGACAAGTTCGGTGCCCAGGTGGCCGAGGATATGACCATCCTCTATGGCGGCAGCTGCAAACCCTCCAACGCCAAGGAGTTGTTCGCCCAGCCCGATATCGACGGCGGACTCATCGGCGGCGCCGCGCTGAAGGCTGATGACTTCATCCAAATCGCCTTGTCCTTCTAGTTGCCGCGCCTCTTTTAGGGGGTATGCAACATTTTTACGAAAGCCTGCATCATTATAAGTGGTTTAGGTTTTAGTACACGCTAAAAAAGGGAACGCCAAGCTGTGAAGTTCGTCGTTCCCTTATTATTTGCTTTTCTCTTAACTTACCCTTATCTTTGCAAGATTAGAACCTAAACGATGCATAAACGCGCCCTACATATCCTTGTCTTTTGTTTGCTGCTGGCCCTGCTGCTCGCCCTGGCCCCTTCAGCCTTCGCCAACAGAGCCCCGATGCGCGAAATCCGTTTTACCCAGCCCGACGGCAGCATCTTTTATGGCCGTAACATCGGTGACCAATACCTGCACTATACGGTTGACCGGGACGGCGCCATTCTCATTCAGGACAATGACGGATGGTGGTGCTACGCTTGCTTTGACGAGGACAACCATTTTCAGTCCACCGGCATCCGCGTCGGCAAGGCAGGAAAAGGCGTTGTAAAGAAAATGACGGAAATCCCTCGTTCTCTTGTAGCCAATGCCCGCGAACAAAAGACTTCTGTCCCGGATAATACCCGCTCCCGCTTTCGCAGGAACGAAAAAACCCGCGCCTTTTCGGGTGCCAAACACTCCGTCGCGCGCACCGGGGAATCCACTCCCGTCATCCGGGGCCTTGTGCTGCTGGCCGGATTTCAGGACACCTCCTTCGTCCATACCAAGGCCGACTTCAACAACCTGCTCAATCAAGAGGGGTATTCCCGGGCCGGAGCCGTCGGCTGCGCCAAAGAGTATTTTCGCGCTCAATTCGGAGACGAGGTGCGTTTTGAATTTGAGGTGGAAGGCCCTTACACGTTGCCCCACGCCCAGTATTATTACGGCGCCAACGACGCCAAGAATCAGGATAAGAATCCTGCCCAGATGATAGCCGACGTCTGCCAGATGGCCGATGCGGATGTCGATTTTACCCAATATGATGCGGACGGAGATGATTATATAGACAATGTATTCGTCTTCTATGCCGGCTGCAATGAGGCCGACGGCGGCATCCCTGCTTCCGTTTGGCCCCATTCCTGGTATGTCCAAAGCGGGGCCCATATCACGGTAATGCTCGACGGCAAGACGCTGGACCGCTATGCCTGCACTTCTGAAAAGGAATATCGCAACGACGACCGAACTTATATGGCCTCCATTGGCACCTTCTGCCACGAATTCAGCCACACCCTCGGCCTCTTGGATTTGTACGATACCGATTACGATGAAGATTCCAAGCGCTGCGCTGTCGGTTGCAGGGGGATTACGGCCTTGATGGACGCCGGCAACCGCAATAACAACGGCAACACCCCTCCCAACTACAATGCCATCGACCGTCTCCTTCTGAAGGACTATTTCCCGCAACCTCTTCCCTTGACGGAAGGGGACTATTCATTGAAACCTGTTTCCGAGGGGGGAAATTACTATTATGTTCCCGCGGATGTGGAAGGGGAGTATTTCTTGTTTGAGTGCCGGGACAATACGAGCGGTTGGGACCGATATATCGGCGGGAGCGGCCTGCTGGTCTATCACGTGGATTTTTCGGACAACCTGACGGGATCTTCGCAATTCTACAAGGACGGAGAGCCGATGACTGCCTTGGAAAGATGGTACTATAATGAAATTAATGCCAATGTAGATGCCCAGTGTGGCTATATCGTGCCGGCGGACGAGTCGTTGCCTATGGGGGTTTCCCGTTATGATTATATTACCGGTTCCTATTATTCCACCATTGCCCAGGCTTACTTCCCGCAGGGCAGTTCTTCCTTCTCCGCCGCCAATGGTTTCCGCTTCCGCAGCGGGCAGGACGCAGCACTCGCTCTGAGTCATATTCGTATGGAAGGCACATCGGTCTGCTTCACGGTCGGAAAAGTGGACCTTCCCCCGGCTGTGACAGAAAGCCGGTTCCGGAGTGTCGTGCTGCAGGATTGCCAAATTTTTTCCTGGCAGTTGCCGGAAGCGACCGATGCAAAATGTATCGTTCGTTTTGGCGGGATCGGCGGCGCAACCTGGAATCCGCAGCAACAGGAACTGACTCCCTATGCCCCCGGTTGTTATGCCGTGGTGTTTGACAAACTGCTGCCCCTGACCAGTTATAAACTGGAAGTTTTTTATACGGCCGACGGCCTGACGGGCAAACGCTATTTCCGCACTTTCATCACGATGAAAAAGAATGTGGGCAACGGAACGCCCTTCATCTCCTTCAAGAATGTCGAACGCAATGCGGACGGAAGTTTCCCCGTCGGAACAGCCCTTCCCCTGCGCCTGATGAACGCTATAGAAGCCCAATCGGTCGAGTGGTACTTCAACGGAAAAGCGGTGACCGTAGATGGAAGCGGGTTCTATACGCCCGACCGTTCCGGTGTGCTCAGAGCCGTCCTGCGAGACAAAGATGGAGTAGAATCGATTGTTAGTAAACAAATCAATATCCGATGAAACGCCTGCTGCTATTGATCTGTGCGCTATGCGCGCTCCTTTCCTGTACGAAAGAGAATTTCAGCCTCCGGGATGCTTTCCAGGAAGAAGGCGGCATCTATGCCGTCCGCGGCAACGAGGTCTTGTTTGATTTTCAGGAGAATACTTGTCAATGGCTCTATGTCCCGTCCACGAAGGTGTTTAAGGTTTTCGATGATGATATGTCGAACTGGTTGATCTTTGACACAAAGGGAGCGAATCTGGCAGAAGGTTCGACCTTCTATGCCAATTTGGAATGGACGACTTCCCGGGACTTGCTGACCTTGAAGAACATTTCGTTCCAACTGCTGAAAGTGGTGGACGGCGTCTATTATTTCTGGTCATCCTCGCACAACATAGCCCTTCGCCTGCGGATGGAATAGCCGGAACACTGGCCTCCAATGTACAAGCCAATAAAAAGGGATGCCCCGTTAGAGACATCCCTTTTTGAATCGATGTAAGTTCCAGAATTATTTCTTGGAAGCTTCGACGGAAACCTTGCGGAACTCTTTGAGGTCTTTCATCAGGTTCAGAGCGGCTTTGCGGGCACGGCCACCGGCAGCTTTGTTACCTTTGACAACCTGAGCGTCAGCGTTGGCGACGAACTCATCGATTTCGGCTTTGATTTTTTCAACAAGCGCTTTCATTTTTTTGAAATATTAGTGGGTTAAACAACTGTGTTTTCAAAATTCTTGCGCAAGGTAGTGAATATCACAATAAAAACAAAATTATTTTGCTTTTTTTTCCAAAAAAAATTAAAAAAAGTCAATTTTCTGCCTTTTTCGGGGCTGAATTGACGATATTCATCGCTTTATCAATACCTTCGAAGCAAAAAGTCCGGATGCCGGAAATGACTTTCGTTGCCAGTTCCGGAACGGCCTGCAATTCCTCGGGACTCAACGTACCCAGCACGAAATCAATCTGGTTGCCACGCGCGTAATCATTGCCGATTCCCAGCCGGACACGGGCATATTCCGTCGTTCCCAACAACTCGTTGATATTCTTCAATCCGTTGTGGCCGCCGTCGCTGCCGCCTCGTCTCATCCGTGTCGTGCCGAACGGCAGGTTGAGGTCGTCCGAGATGACCACCAGGCGTTCGGGACCGATATTCAGTTGTTGTAACCAGTAACGAACGGCTTTCCCGCTGAGGTTCATATAGGTGGATGGCTTGAGCAGGGTGATGCTGCGTCCCCGCCATTTGACCTGCGCGGTACTGCCCAGTTTGCCGACGGTAAAAAAAGTATCGGATGCCTTTGCCCAGGCATCCAATACCATAAAACCCATATTGTGACGGGTATTTTCGTATTCCGGACCGATGTTGCCCAGTCCTGCTACGAGGAAGTTCATCATTATTCAGCCGCTCCTTCCTGTTGTGCGGAGGCACGGGTGGCGAGCACGGAGCAAATGATCATCTTCTTCGGGGAGACGACGGTCACACCTTCCATATTGATGTCGCCGGCCACAATCTGACCGCCGATCTGCAGGGGAGTGACATCGACATTGACGACATCGGGCAGTTTGTCCATCAAGGCGCTGACGCGGATTTTGCGGACCGCGACATAGAGCTTACCACCGAGTTTGACACCCTCGGAGTGGCCGCTGACCTGTACGGGAACATCCATAACGACGGGCTTGTCGGCGCTGACGGCGAGGAAATCCATATGCATCGCCTCGTCGGTGACGGGGTGCCACTGGGCTTCGTGAAGGACGGCCGTCATCTGCTTGCCGTCGGACAGGTTGATGTCCACGATATAGGAATTGGGGGTGTGGGTGAGCCCTTTGAGCTCTTTGGCATCGACCGTAAAGAGGATGTTCTCAACACCATTGCCATAGAGGTTGCAGGGGACGAGGCCCGCTTTGCGGATGGCTTTGACGGCGGCTTTGCCGGCAGCTTCACGGATGGTACCGTTCAGAGAAATGTGTTTCATTGTACTTAATAATTAAAAAGTGTTACTCAATCTCTTGTTGCAGAGATCCCATTGCACCAAAAGCCCTTCGGCTTTTAAGCGGCTGCAAAGATAGAATTTTTTTTTCAAATAACAAGGAAATCATTCGACATATCCCGTCGCGACATTCCATTGATAGAGTTTGTAATAATCATCCAGGGCCGTCGTCCCCTGAATGGAGAGGTAGGTGCTCAGGCCGCAGCAACGCTCAAGCCGCAGGCCGAGGAAGGTGTCGGTGTGGTCGGCGAAGAGGACGGCCTGCTCCAAAGCGGCGTCAAAGGCGTCCATTTCATCCTCGTTGACGCCCAGGTGAACGATGACGTCCTGAAGGTCGTAATACCAGTGGTGGTCGTCCCGGAAATAGCCTTGCACCGTATCCGGGTCAATGGTTTCCAATTCGGCCCGATGCGTGGCGAAGATGGATGCGCAGGCCTGCGCAAGGGCTTCCAATCGGGCGCAGTCCACGACCGTGTAGCATCCGCAACGGGTGCCGCTACGGTGACGGTAGTAATACATATAGTCCTCGGCGACCGATATGACATCATGGACGAAAAGATGGCTGCACATCGTCTGGTAGTACATTCCGTGCGCCATAATTTCGGTAGGCGAGAAGCCGATGACATCGCATTTCTCCTTCAGTTCGTAAGCCACTTCCACCCCTCCCATCAGACAGGCGTCGAAAAGGATGGCATCGAAGTGCATCGGGAGTTTTTCCGCCATCAGGCGAATCCCCATCTCATAGACTTTGTTCCCGCTTTGCAAATCCTGGCCGAAGGTGTTCTCGATGAAGGTATAGCCCGCGTAGGGGTCATACACGCCGGCGGGCAGCCAGCCCGAACCGTGCGAGGAGAAGACGAGGTAGTTGTGCCGGGCGCTGTATTGGCGGGAAATAAAGTTCAGAAAATGCTGCAAGGTGTCGGTGGATATGCTCGTCGTGTTCTTGTCCCATCCATCCATTTCTTCCGGATGGATTTCCCGGCAAATGTTCTTTCCGTCGGTGTCGGCGCCCAGGCGATACAGTTTCGGGGCGGCGTCGTTGGCGTGTTGCAGGAACAGGACGACCTGCCGGCCGGAATGGACGGAGGGCAGATTGTCTTCCAGGATTTCCTGGAGGTTGTTGTTGATCTGGCCGCTCAATCCGTTGTTGTGCCCGCAGGTGTAGAAGAGAATCAGCGACTCGTATTCCAAATAAATCTCTTGGACGGATTCGACGGAACCTTCCCGCTGGATGGTGACCTGCTGAATAGGCTCCTTGCGGCAGGCAAGCAGCACCGATAACAAAAGCAGATATGACAGCCATCGTCTCATAGAATCAACAAAGGTATTGAAAATTTTGGAATTTTTGCGAAATTTGCACTCTCTACAATATAAGAAAAACGATATGAGAAAATTTTCACTTTATTTTGTGCTTTCGGCTATGGTTTTATCCGCAGTGGGTTGTGCCCCGAAAAACAACGATTTCAAGTATAGCATCGATGAATTTGCCGATGTGAGGGTGATGCGCTATCGCATCGATGTCTGGGACAGTTTGAGTTTCCAGCAGAAACAGTATGTCTATCATTTGGCGGAGGCCGCCAAGTGGGGACGGGACATTTTCTGGGACCAGCACTGCTCCTACGGCCTGCAGGTTCGTCACGCGCTTGAACAGATTTTCGAGCAATATCCCGGCGCCCGCAAAGGACAGGACTGGGATGCGTTCGTCGTCTATGCCAAACGGGTGTTTTTCGCCAGCGGCATCCATCATCACTATTCCCAGGATAAATTCTTCCCCGATTGCCCTTCCGAGTATATGACGGAACTCCTGCAGTCCTCGGGCGTGGAGGATATCGATACCTTGATCAAGGTGATGTATGACCGGAATTTCCTGCTTCAGCGCCGTTGCACCGACAACTCCAAGGATATCGTGGCGGAGTCTTCCATCAATTTCTATCAGGGCGACCTGACCCGCGAAGAGGTGGATGCCTTCTATGCCAAAATGGCGCGCAAAAACGACCCCTGTCCGCTTTCCTATGGTCTGAACAGCACGCTGGTCAAGGAAGACGGCAAGATTTTCGAGCGGGTGTGGAATATCGACAGCCCCTACGGACCGGCCATCCGCAAGATGACGGAAGAATTGGAAAAGGCTTCCCAATATGCCGAGAATGAGGCCCAGAAGGCTTACCTTGCGCTGTTGATCGAATACTACAAGACCGGGGATTTGAAGACCTGGGACGACTTCAATGTGGCCTGGGTGCAGGCCAAAGAAGGCGCCGTCGATTTGATTCACGGATTCATCGAGGATTACGAAGACCCTCTCGGCCGCAAGGCGACTTGGGAGAGTATCATTGAAATCAAGGATTTTGAGGCATCCCGCCGCACGGAACTCATTTCCGCCAATGCCCAATGGTTCGAGGACCATTCTCCCGTGGACCCCAAATTCAAGAAAAAAGCCGTCAAAGGCATTGTAGCCAAGGTCATCAACGCCGCCGTGCTCGCGGGTGACTGCTATCCTCCGACGCCCATCGGGGTCAACCTGCCCAACGCAGACTGGATTCGCAAGGAATACGGCTCCAAGTCCGTGACCATTTCTAATATCACGCGCGCGTACGATTTGGCTGCCAGGGAAGCTCCCAAGAGCACTTTGACGGAATTTGCCTATGATGAGGAAGAAGTGGCGATGGCCAAGAAATACCTGGATTTGACAGGGGATATCCACACCGATTTGCACGAATGTCTCGGACACGGAAGCGGTCAGCTTCTGCCCGGTACGCCCGCCGGCGCCCTCGGGGAATATGCCTCTTGCCTGGAGGAAGCCCGCGCCGACCTTTTCGGACTCTATTATATGGCGGATGAAAAATTGGTCGAACTGGGGATCCTTCCGGACGCAGAAGCCTATAAAGCCCAGTATGCCAGTTATATCCGTAACGGATTGATGACGCAGTTCTGCCGCGTGGAATTCGGTCGCGACAACACGGAAGCTCATATGCAGAACCGCCTGCTGATTGCCAAATGGTGCTACGAGCGCGGCAAGGGCCAGACCCACATTTGTGACGAAAACGGCTGCCGTCCTGCCGATGTGATTGAGAAACGCGTGAAGGACGGAAAGACTTATTTCGTGGTGAACGACTACGATGTCCTGCGCCAGCTCTTCGCAGAATTGCTCGCGGAAGTGCAGCGCATCAAATCCGAAGGCGACTATGCGGCCGGCAAGGCGCTGGTGGAGAACTATGCCGTGAAAATCGACCCCGAGATTCACAAAGAAGTGCTGGAGCGTTACGCCGCCTTGAACCTCAAACCTTACGGCGGTTTTGTCAATCCCGAGATTGTTCCCGTCTGTGAGAACGGCGAGGTGGTTGATTACAAGGTGACCTACGACGAAGATTTCCTGGGTCAGTCCTTGCGCTACGGAAAAGAATACAAGACCTTGTAGTGGGCCTTATCGAGCAATACGCGTATTATTTGAAGATAGAAAGGGCGATGTCGGCGCATACCACATCGTCCTATCTTCACGATATACAGGCCTTTTGCGACTGGTATAATGAGACGGCCGGCGGAGAACTTTCCCGCGTGTGTCCGGAGGATATTCAGGCGTATTTCAAGGAACGAAATGATTTGTCGAAACGCTCACAAGCCCGCCTGCTGAGCGCCTTGCGCTCCTTTT
>CADAFY010000047.1 GCA_902787255.1 uncultured Bacteroidia bacterium | reverse complement strand
CTGGGGTTGGAAAAAGGCCGGTATATTTTATTGAGCGCCCACCGCGAGGAGAACATCGACACTCCGGCGCATTTCGAGTCGCTCTTCGGCGCGATTAACGCCCTGGCGGAGAAATACGATATGCCCATCCTGTATAGCTGCCACCCGCGCAGCCGCAAACGGCTGGAAAATAGCGGCTTCGTACTGGACAAACGCATCATCCGTCACCTGCCGTTGGGCTTCCACGACTACAACTGCCTGCAGGTAAATGCCTTTGCGGTCGTCTCCGACTCGGGCACCCTGCCGGAGGAATCCTCCTATTTCACCAGCGTCGGCCACCCCTTCCCCGCCGTGTGCATCCGCACCTCCACCGAAAGGCCCGAAGCCCTCGACAAAGCCTGTTTCGTGCTGGCCGGCATCGACAAGACCAGCCTGCTGCAAGCCGTCGAAACCGCCGTCCAACTCCATAAGGATGGAGAATACGGCATTCCCGTCCCTGACTATACCGACGAGAATGTCAGCACGAAAGTGGTGAAAATCATCCAGTCCTATACCGGCATCGTCAACAAGATGGTCTGGAGGAAATACTGATTTGCGCCTCACCCGGTCCCATATCATCCGCCTGCTGGGCGGGTTGGCGTTCGCCGCCGGACTGATCTACCTGGTTCTGCAAAAAGTGGAATGGGAATCGTTCGCAGAAGGGTTCGCCTCCTGCCACTGGGGTTGGGTGCTCGCTTCGATGGCATGCGGATTTCTGGCCCTGGTCTTGCGCGGCCTGCGCTGGAGGCTCCTGTTGCTCCCCGTCGATGGCGGGATTACGCGGAAGCAGAGTATCAGCGCCTATTGGGTGGGCAATATTTTCAACGCCGTACTGCCCACGAGCGGCGAATGGGTACGTTGCGGACTTGTCACCCGGGAGAAGAGCAAATTTGACCGCGTACTGGGCACGGCGGCGGCGGAACGGGTCATCGATATGATTACCCTGTCCGTCATTCTCGCCCTGCTGGCCATTTTCGGATGGAGTTTCATCGGCCTGTTCGTCACCAAGAACATCATAGAGCCTTTGGTCGCCTTCTGGCAGCGTCCGGGCATCCTCCTAAGCGTACTGCTGATGCTCCTGGCGGCCGCAGTCCTCATTGCAATCGTCTGGATTGCCGCGAAAAAATTCCGTATATTTTCACGCCTGAAAGGTTTTATGATGGGCATCCTCGATGGATTTTCAAGTATCCGCCTGATGCCGGACAAATCCCGCTTCCTGCTGAAAACGGCGGTCATCTGGGCCCTGTATGCCCTGCAAGTATGGGCAGTCGCCCTGGCACTCGGCTTACGTATGCTTCCTAAAGATGCCATCCTGCTGTCTGCCTTGGGCAGCATCGCCTCCTTCATTCCCGTGCCGGGCGGCATCGGCGCCTACCATTATATCATTGCGCTCACGCTCAGCACCCTGTACGGTATGTCCTGGAGCGAGGGTCTGCTGCTGGCGACCCTCTGCCACGAGTCTCAGTTGTTGGTTGCGATGGGTTGTGCGCTGGGCGGCTGGCTTATTCTGCCAGTGCGTAAATCGTAGAAGCCCCGTTGAATTCGTCCATCTGCATCAAGATGATTTGTCCGTCGCTTTTGCGATAATGAATTTCGATGTGGCAATAGCCCATTGCCAACTTCTTGCGGGAATCCAAGACCACGAGATATTCATTTTTCTCTTCGCTGACTTTCAGCGTGGTGTTCTGCTCCTTGGAAATCTTTTCCACCTGACCGGAAAATGCGTACAGCAAGGTGTTGGCCAGGCGGCGCATCAGCACATTCTTGGTCAGGTCCGACTTTATTTCGTGTCCTTCACGGCGGTTGACCATCTTGTTTTTTTCAATCAAAAAGTGCTCTTTCTCAGGATTCTCATATTGCATATCGAGAAAATCGGGACTCCGGAACAGGAGATTACCGCGAAGCGAAACTTTTTCCTTGCGGGGCATCGCCCTAGTCTCTTGGAAAGGCGTACTCACTTCCGTACGCTGCGTCCCGCTTTGGGAAATATACTGCAACATTTCCGCTTCGGACGCCGCGCTCAAAGGAAGAGCCAGCGCCAGCATCAGCACACTCAGCCAAAAAAGTTTCTTTCTCATTTCAACACTTTATTTTTGAAAAATCCCCACTGAAGCAAAAGGCGGAACAGCAGGGGCTGCAGGGCGTAGGTAATCAGGATGGTGGAAGCCATACCGATCAAGGTACACTCTCCGATAGAATGGATGGCGGGATGAACGGCAAAAAGCAGAGAGCCTGTCACGACCATCAGGGCGAAAGCCGAGAACAGGATGGCCGCCTTGTGGCAGGTCAGCAGACGATAGGCGCCCGTCCGGTACTTGTTCAGCAGACCTTCCATCACAAAAATACTATAGTCCACCCCGATACCGAAGATGAAGGTGGATATCATTATATTTATAAGGTTAAACTGCAAGCCGAGCATATACATCATCCCCTGGACCACATACCAGCTCAAAAGCATAGGCAGGAAAGCGATGATGGTGACGATGACGCTGCGGAAAGTAAGCAGCAATACGAAGAAGACGAAGAGGGACGACACCAGCAAGACGACATTGAAGTCATCGTGGACGATTTCCACCATATCTCCCGTATAATAGAAGGGGTCCAGAATCACCGCACCGGGAATGGCGTTGATGCTGTCATTGACGGCCAATTTATTCTCCTTGTCCATCAAGGCGGAGGTCAGGATGAGCCATCCGTTATCGGACTGTTCCACATAATTGCACAGCAGGGCTTCCGGAATGGCGTTCGCATCGACGATGGAACCCGGTTCGTAATCAGAACGGACCATCGTGGAGAAGGTACCCGGGATGTCCATCCCCACCGAATCGCTCCACGCATATTTGGCATCCTCTTTTTCCAACAATCGGGTCGCCCGGCGGATGCGTCGCTCCGTCCAGTACTTTTTCCAACGGAGAATATTGGCCGACTGTTCGTCCGTGGGCACCAGAATCATATCCGCCCCGGAGAAACTTTCCACCAGCCCTTCCTGCTGCAGGGAGGCCAGGCGCTGCCCGATGCTGCGGCTCAGATAGATGGCGCTGTCCAGGTCGGAAGCGACCGCCGCATAGTACATCGAACTGAATCCCCCGTTCATCTTCTCGTCGTACAGGCGTTCGCTGCGCAGGGTACCCGGGTCGAAGTAGCCGATATGGTTCAAATCACTGTCGAAAGTCACCTTGCGGGAGAAGAAAATGCAGACCACGCAGAGCAGGGAGAAGAAAATGACCACGGGTTTGTTGCGGTCGAGCGGGTAGGAATTGATGCGGTTGACCACATTGAACGCCTTTTCATTCTTGACCGCCCCATCCTTGGTCAGGAAATGCGGGAGGAAGACCAGGGCGAAAAAGGTGGTGGCGAGCAAAGCCAGGGAGGCGAAAAGGCCGAAGTCTGTGAGCAGTTCGCTGGAAGTCAGCAGCAAGCCGGCGAAGGCGCCGACCGTCGTCAGGCATCCTAGGCAGACCGGTTTGGCCTGTTCCTGAAGCAGCGTTTCAACGTCGCTGACATACTTGTGGTGCGTAAGGATATGCAGGCAGTAACTCATCGCCACGCCCAGCACGATGGCCCCGATGCCCAGGGAAATGATGGAAAGGCTTCCTTTGATGAGGTACATTCCGCCCATCGCGACGGCCACCCCGTAGAGAATCGGCATCACCAGTTGCCAAAGCGTCCGCTTGGTCTTGAAACAAAGCAGGATGACCAGACAGATGACAATCAGGGATATACCCACGGAATAGAGCAGGTCTTTCTTGATTTGTCCCGAGTTGTGGCAGCCGTTGATGGGATTGCCGTGGAAAAGGACTTCCACGCCGGGGTACTCCGCCTCAATTTTTTTACGCGCTTGAATGAGCATACGGTTCAACTGGCCCGCAGCCTTGGAATCGAGCGCATCGAAACCGGGGGTCAGGAAAGCCATCGCCACGGTCCCGTCATGGGAAAAAAGATGGCCGTCCTTGAGCGCCAGGCCGCCCGTAGCGGGCAGTTCGCCGTCAAATTCCCCTGCCGCCAATTTGTCAATGACCGTCTCGTCGAACAGGCTGTCCAATTTGGGATAGGCTTCTTCCGGGAGATAGGCCGGCAGGTTTCCGATGGAGAACCACACCAGATTCATCACATCATCGTTGTCCAGGCGATACAGGCAATTGGCGACGAGCGACTGTTTGTCCCGCTCGGAAATCTCTTGCACATAGGCGTCCATCGCCTGAATGAGGGTGTCGCGCTGCGCCCGGGAAATCGAGATGTCCCCCGAATCGGCGACGGCCTTTTCGTGCAGAAGAATAAAAATCTTGTCCTTGACTTTAATCTGACTAAAAGCGATGCCGCTTTTGCTACTGTTCTCGGTTTTGGGGAGCAGGGTCGCAATGTTTTCTTCAAAACGGAGCCGGGTGCCCAGATAGGCCCCGCACAAGGCTGTACCAATCATAAAGATGTACATCAGCGCCTTATGCCTGGAGAAGAAGCGGTATAGACGAACGAAAGGATTCATATTCCCAGGGTCGGACTTTCTTAAATTTCTGCGAATTTACAATTATTTTTGTAAAAAAAACACTAAATTTGTACGATTAACATTTAGAATCAAAACAACTTCTTAATAATTATGGTCAAATTTGAAATGGGAGGCTGCAACTCCTTTGTAAAAGATGCAGAGTACAAGGAATATGTCGGCAAAGCCTTGTCCGCTTTGTCCGTTTTGGAAAACGAAACCGGAGCCGGAAACGACTTTCTGGGATGGAAACACCTGCCGTCCCTGACGCTGGCCAGCCGCCTGGTCGACTCCTGCGAAGCCATTCGCAAAGATTGGCTCACCAAGGGCGTGGACCTGGTCGTGGTCATCGGCATCGGCGGTTCCTATCTGGGCGCCAAATGTGCCGTGGAGGCGTTGAGCCACACCTTCGGCCGTTCCCTTTCCGGTAAAAAAGTGGCTCCGGAAGTCGTCTTTGCGGGCAACAACCTTTCCGAGGACTACCTGTGCGAATTGATGGACCTCGCCCGCGAGCGCAATGTGGCGTGCATCGTGATTTCCAAGTCCGGCACCACCACCGAGCCGGCGGTCGCCTTCCGTATCGTCAAACAATACATCGAACAGCGCTACGGCCGGGAAGAAGCGGCCCAACGCATCGTTGCGGTGACCGATGCCAAACGCGGCGCCCTCAAATCGCTCTCCGACCAGGAAGGCTATCGCAGTTTCGTCATCGAGGACAATGTAGGCGGTCGTTTCTCCGTGCTCACCCCGGTCGGCCTGCTGCCCATCATGCTGGCCGGCTACGACGTGAAAGCGATGCTCAAAGGTGCGTTGGAGATGGAGCAGGCCTGTGCCCGTCCCGCCGCCGACAATCCGGCTGTGCAGTATGCCGCGATGCGCAATTTGCTGTATGACCAGGGCAAGAAAGTGGAAATCCTCGTGTCCTTCAATCCCAAACTCCAGTACCTGGGCGAATGGTGGAAACAGCTCTACGGTGAGTCCGAGGGCAAGGACGGCAAGGGTATCTTCCCCGCCAGCGTCATCTGCACCACCGACCTCCATTCGATGGGACAGTACATCCAGGACGGCGAACGCATCCTGATGGAGACCACCGTCACCGTCGCCAATAGCGAGCGTTCCTTGGTCATCGAGTCGGACGAGCAGAACCTCGACGGACTGAATTTCCTCGCGGGCAAACACGTGGAGGAATGCAACCGCATGGCCCAGCTCGGTACCCAGCTCGCCCACATCGACGGCGGCGTACCCCAGATGAATATCAGCGTGGACAAACTCGACGAGTACAACCTCGGCGGTCTGTTCTATTTCTTCGAGAAGGCTTGCGGCGTCAGCGCCTACATCCTCGGTGTCAATCCGTTCAACCAGCCGGGCGTCGAGGCCTATAAGAAGAATATGTTCGCCCTGCTCGAAAAACCCGGTTATGAAGAGCAGACCAAGGCCATTCAGGAAAGATTGAAAAAATAATCCATATCATTATGAAAAGAACACTGATTACCCTCGCGGCTTTGGCGTTGGCCCTCGTGTCCGTCAAAGCCCAACCTGTGGTCACGCAGGCAGACAAAGACCGTGCGGCTGCGCTGGTCAAACAAATGACGCTGGAAGAGAAATGCAAATTGATTTCCGGTCAGCGGGAAGAATTCTACACCTTCCCCGTCGAGCGGCTCGGCATTCCCGAGGTCTTGATGGCGGACGGCCCCCAGGGTGTCCGTGCCATCGGCCGCACCCCGACCAACAGCACCTACTATCCTTGCGGCATCGCCTTGGCGGCGGCCTTCAACCCTTCCGTTGCGGCGGGTGTCGGCACCGGTATCGGCTATGACGCCAAGGCACGCGGCGTAGGCATTATGCTCTGCCCGGGCGTCAATATTTATCGCAGCCCGCTTTGCGGCCGCAACTTTGAGTATATGGGCGAAGACCCCTACCTCGCTTCCGAGACCGCTACGCAGTATATTGCCGGGATGCAGAAGCAAGGTGTGATGGCGACCATCAAGCATTTCGCCCTCAACAACCAGGAGTACGACCGCCACGCCGTCAGCAGCGGTGCGGACGAGCGCACGATGAACGAAATCTACTTCCCGGCTTTCCGCAAGGCCGTCGAACAAGCCCGTGTGGGTGCCGTGATGACCAGTTACAACCCTATCAACGGCCAGCACGCCGCTGAGAACAGTTGGCTGATTAACGACAACCTCCGCAAATGGGGATTCGAGGGTTTCGTGATGTCCGACTGGGTATCCACCTACACCCCGATTGGTTGCGCGATGAGCGGCCTGGATATGGAGATGCCCAATGGTTACGCGATGAATTACAAGACGCTCAAGCCCCTTATCGACAATGGCGTCGTGCCTGAGAGCGTGATTGACGAGAAGTGCATTCACATCCTTCAGAGTTTCATTGCTTACGGTTTCCTGGACAAGCCGATGAAGGACAGCAGCATTCCCGAAGATTATGATGTGAGCCGTCAGCTGGCTTATCAGGCCGCCGTCGAGGCTCCCGTTCTGCTGAAGAACGACGGCGTCCTCCCCATCAAGGGCGGTAAAATCCTGTTGGTCGGTCCCAACGCCGACTATGTCACCTTCGGCGGCGGCTCCGGAGCGATGCACCCTTTGAAAAAATATGAAGTCACCTTGTATCAGGGCCTTTGCAACCTGGGCAAGAAATACAATGTGATTCTCCGCAACGGCATCCCCGGCAACGAAGCGGAACTGAAAAGCGTGAATACGATTATCGTTGCGGCCGGATTCAACAAGAATACCGAAAAAGAGAACAGCGACCGGAAATATGCGTTGGACAAAGATCAGGAGAACTTGATTGACGAGGCGGTCGCCACGGGCAAGAAAGTGGTCGTAGTCGTCTATTCCGGCGGTGAAGTGGACTTGAGCAAGTGGGGCGACAAAGTGAACGCCATTATGATGGCCTGGTACACCGGACAGGAAGGCGGCCGTGCGCTCGCCGACATCCTTTCCGGCAAGGTCTCCCCTTCCGGCCGTCTGCCTTTCACTTTCTGGGGCAGCCTGGAGAAAAACCCTACGACGCCTTTCTATCACAAAGCCGTTTTGGATGAGAGCGTCTACACCAAACACGAGCCGGGCCGCTATGCCTCCCGCCACGCCAAATATCCTTTCGCCGACTACGGAGAGGGTGTATTCGTGGGCTACCGGGGCATCAAGCATTTCGGCGTGGAGCCTTTGTATCCTTTCGGCTACGGCCTGACCTATTCCTCTTTCGCCTACTCCGATGCTTCCGTCGCGAAGGTGGCGGACGGCTACGAAGTCTGTTTCACCCTGGCCAATACGGGCCAATGCGAAGCGACCGAGGCGGTGCAGATTTATGTGGCTCCGCAGTCCCCTTCCATCATCCGTCCCGAGCGTGAACTCAAAGGCCTGGCCAAGGTCAAACTCGCCAAAGGTGCCAAGCAGGTGGTCAAAGTCCTGCTTCCGATGGATTCGTTCAAGTACTACGACATCTTCTCGCACGACTGGGTCCTCGACCCCGGTGCCTACAACATCGAAGTGGCCGCCTCCGCCACCGACATCAAACTCAGCACCGCGATCACGGTCGAATAACGATTGTCCTCATTACACTCTGATAAAAAAGCCGAGAGAAAACGATTTGACTTTCCCTCGGCTTTTTTCGGGATCAGTCCATCCATTGAAAGTCTATATCGAAATAAGTTCAAAATAATTTGTCAATTAAGAAAAAGTACCTATATTTGCACTGGAATCGTCGCAGGGAATTCGGTACGAAGGGATGACAACCCTCTCAAGTCTACTTGATTCGAGCCCTAAAGTCAGCGTCCCAGGCTGGCTTTTTTTGTTATACAGTATTGCACATATTCGCCTGTAACTTTTTGATGACCAACTAGAAGTCGAATTCCTTGGTGCATCATCACAATCATTTTGTCAAACGGGCGTTGATTCTTGTCGTTTGATTTTGCTGGTCCCTTTTTAACGAAAACTGCCTTTTCGAGAATTTCAGTTAGTCTTATAACTGCCATAGTAGATTCATAGGAAACTGAGGCGTGTCCCATAGTCTCATTGATTGATATGTACTTCACATAAATATAATCCTGCAACGAATTATTCCAGAGTTTTTTATCCGGATGCGCCGCATTCCATAATGCATAGAAATTCTTAATGATTTGCTTCCGCTTTTTGATATCTTCGTAACTATCTCCTTGCGGAACATCAATCCCAGTTATATATATTTGAATATCATCTGCCATAATTGTGATTATTATGATGCTTTGTACTAATAGCCTACAATTAGAGCAATAAAAAACTGCTCATGTTATAAATGTTCTATTGTGAAGGGAGCGGCGTCCTAGAATATGAACGACTGAATGCTCCTTATTTCATTTACGGCCGATTCCACGACCGTCTTGCTTGACAGCGCAAATTTATGAAATTTTTCCGTAAGTCTTGT
>CADAFY010000046.1 GCA_902787255.1 uncultured Bacteroidia bacterium | reverse complement strand
TAGTTGGTGTTCTTGAGGGTATATACCGTACCGGAGACTTCGCCGATGATGTGGGCGCTACTGCGGTTTGAGGCACAGGTTTGGGAGCGCGTGGCTTCGATGGAGGTGGCATACACCAGGTTTTTCTCGACGGTCATACTGCCGCTGGTGTTCGTACGGCCCATCAATCCGATAACGCCGCCCACGCCGCCGATACCCTTGATTTTACCCAGAATGAGGTTGTTGCTGAAGGTCAGGGTGTTGGCGCTGTTGTTGGGATTGGACACGATGCCGCCGACATTGTAGCCGCCGGTGAGCGTACCGTTGAAGAGGCAGTTGGTGATGGAACTGTTGCCGTTGAACGTGGCGAACATACCGCCCATCGTACCTGTGGCGTAGGTGGTCGAACCCCTGAATTCGCAGGCAGTCGCCGTACAGACATTGGCATAAGCGGCGATGCCGCCGACATTGAGTTCGTGGGCCTTTCCGCCCAACTTACCCGTTACCAGGCAGTGGTGGATATTGACGCCATAGATAGCGCCGCCGATGCCGCCGATATAGCGGGCAGCATCCTTGGAGTAACTGCTGTTGCTCTTGATTTCTCCGCTGAAGACACAGTTTGAAATGGTGGAATTGTTGGCGGCGGTAGTGCCGAGTTGGCCGACGATTCCGGCCAGACGGCCGTCGGGCGCTGTGCCCGTGCCGTCCCAGGTGGCTCCGGAGGTGATGGTCGCAGAGCATTTGCAATTGTTGAGGGTGGTCTGCTCCACGCTCTTGCCCAGGATGCCGGCGACATAGTTGCCGCCCACATCCGGAAGCCTTGCTATTGCTGATGCTCACCGTGCCGAGATGGCCGCCCATAATGCCGCCCAGATAACTGTCTGCGCTCGTTCCCGTGACGGTCAGGTTGCAGGAGGACTCGGCGCGGTTGATGGACAGCCCAACGGCCGTTTTGGCTGCTCCGCCGACGATGCCGCCCAGGTACTGGTTACCCTTGATGGTTCCGGAGGTCTTGCAACTGTCAATCTGGACCGTACCGGTGGTGTTGTGGTAGCCCAGGATACCGCCCTGGAAGGAGAATCCTGCCAGATTGAGGTTCTTGGCGCTGCAATATTCGATGGTGGAGTTGGCCGTACCGGTGCGGCCGACGAGACCGCCTACGATGTTGGGTACCGTCCCGTCCCCGTCCTGATCGGTCAGGGAGAAGCCTTTCACGTGGCAATGGGAGATGGTACATTGCGTCGCGGTACCGGCAATGGCACCGAATCCGACGCCGCCCGTGTGCAGGGAACTGTTGGTGGAAATCTCCCCGTTGTTGATATTGACATAGGAAATGATGCCGGAGTAGTTTTTGCTGTTGGCGGTATAGCCGGCAAATCCGGTGATGAAGCCCACGTCGTGGTTGGAGGTCGAGGCGTAACTGTTGTCAATAATCTTCGGGTTGTCGAAGGTCAGGTTCTGCACCGTTCCGTTGAGGATGCAGAACATACCGTTGTGCAGCGATCCGCCCTTGATGGTAAAATTCTTGATGTGATGTCCCTTGCCGTCGAGATGAACACCCTTGGAATAGGGAGAGACGTCGTTGACGGGGGTCCAGTAACCGGCGTCGTTGGGGTTCATGTCCACATCGGCAATCAACTCGAAATACACCGTCTGGTCATCCACAAGGGCGATTCCCATATTGTTCAGATGGAGGTAGTTGGCAATCAGGTAGGGGTGGGCCTGGGTGCCGTCTCCACCGGCAAAGGGGGCCGGAGAGGTCCAGTTGCCGTCGTTGAAATTGATGATGTACATCTTGCCCGCGGACAGGGTCTTGGCGCCCGGCGTAATGAGTTTGGAATAACTGCCGATATTCGTCGTGACGGTCGCCGTGAGCGAGGTGGTGGCGAGGAATTTAGCCGCCTGCAAACTGAGGTCGAAATAGGCTGTCAGCAGGTAGTCGCTCGTGGAGATGCTGACATTTTCCATATTCAGCGTCAGGGTGCTGGTCTTCTGGCCGCTGCCGTTGGTCTTGTAGAAGACATCGGAATTGGCGGCGAGCGTCAACTGGCTGACCGAAGTGATGCCGGAGGGGACCTGCAACACGACTTTCAGTACGGCGTTCTCCTTGAAGGTGGCGCTGTTGGCGCTGGCCCACGCGGAGGTAAAGGAGAAACTGTGGTAGTCGCTCACATTGCTCAGGATGGCATTGTACTCCAAGTGTGCCGTGCTGCCGTTGCCGTTTTGCGTCTGCACGGACAGGTCGCGTGCATTGAGCGCGGAGGCCGAGGCGTATTTTCCCGGATAGATGAGCGTATAGGGCCCGTTGAGCAGGGCTTCGCCTGCGAAGGTGGCGTTGTGGGCGCTGAAGCCCGGGAGAATTGTAAATTCCGACGTGCTGGAGGAGGCGCCGTTGATGCGGATGACATCGCCCGTCTGCCAGGCGAGGGCCAGTTTGGAGGTCTGGTCCGTCAGGCTGATTTTGCTGTCTTCGCCCAGTCCGGCGTTGATGCGGTCTTTGTTCTGCAAGCGGTCCTCGGCGGCCTGTTCTTTGGCGCAAGCGACCAGGAGCGTAGCGATGGTCGTGAGGACGAGAAGGTATGAATGGTTGCGCATAGTCTTAAATTTCTTCTTCAAAAACAGGAACGGCGGGCATATCTCCGATATTGCCCGAAATGGCGAGCGGAGTCGTCGGATACGACCCTTTCAATTCCGCGCGAGGCGCGATATAGTCAGTATGTTTCATAGTGGCCATCTTGCATCGTAGATTATTCGGTGAAGCGAATGTTGGTGGAAGTGATGCTGGTCGCGGCGGACGAGCGCGTTCCGATGTAGTTCATATAGTTGGAGGAAGTCAGCGAGTAAAAACTGTAACTTCCGCTGTTGTAAGTCCCGATGCGCGCGCTGCTGACGCAGTTGCTGAACGTGGCCGCCACATTGCATTGGCCGAGGAAGGTCCCGACGAAGCCGTCTGCGACAGCCTTGTCGGTCACGATGTCGCCCCGGCTGATGCAGCCCTGGAAGGTACAGGCGGGCTTGTGTACATAGGAAACGATGCCGGCGGCCGGATTGGAGGCGGAGGAGACGAGACTGCCTTCGAAGATGCAGTCCTTCACCAGCGTCTGTGCGGTGGCGCCGTCAAGGGCGGAAGCCATACCGACGATGCCTGCGGGATAGTAGTTGTAGCCGGAGGAAGTGACATTCGTCGTGAATTTCCCGTCATTGACCAAATTCTCCACGGTGCAACCCGTCGAGGAATAGGCGATGCCCACCATACCGAGGCTCACGCGCTGTCCGGAAGTGGTCGGGAAACCGGAAATCGTGACGTTGGCGTGGTTGGTGATGTTGCGTATCGTCGCATTTTTTGCAACGCCGACTACGATGCCGAACTCGGTCTGGTTGGTCGGTTTGACCGTGATTTTACAGGAAGAGTCGATGACGAGGTTCTCAACGACAGCACCGCTGTCCACCCAGCCGAAGATGCCCCAGGTGCGGTAGTTGATGCCATTGTCACAGAGCATCGTGAGATTTTTAATTTTGTGGCCTTGTCCGTCGAAGTGGCCGGTGAAAGGATGACCGTAGCCGATGTTCAATTCGCTGCTCCAGGACGTCGTTGCCCGTCCGATGGGAATCCAGGTGCGGATGGAGGAGAGGTCGATGTCGTTGAGCAGGACTATCTTGCCTTGGGCGTTCTGGAAACGGGAGATGTCTTCGCCGTTGTTGACCGCCAGGGCGAAGTCGACCATTTCCGCCGCGGTGGAGATACCGCCTTGGGTGTCGCGGCCGTCCATATGGGTGATGGTCCAGGGATTTTCCTGCGCCAATTGGGCGGCCTGACGGGCGACTGCTCCGTTTTGCAGGGTAACGGGCGTGCTGTGGGCGGTCGAACTGATGGTGCTGCCCGCATAGGTGTAAGTCTCAGTCAGGGAAAGGCCCAGATACGGCTTCATCGCCACGTTGTAGACCAGGCAGGCGGCGCCGTAACGGGCGAGACCGTAGTCCATGTGGTAGCCGTCGCGGGTCATATCCATCGGAGAGTTGACCCAGGAGGTGCGGATGTTCTGCATATAGGTACCCGAAGGGATGATGCCGTCGAAGCCGCATTCGCTGACGGCCTGCTGGGCGTAGGCGACGCAGGTCTCGTACATTTCTTCCTGGGTGGAGAAGGTCCAGTAATCTTTCTGTCCGCCCATCTTGGCGAAATCGTAGTAGGACTGGCTCATCAGGTAGTACATCTTGGGCGTCTTGGACTGCGTGGCCTTGATTTTGTTGACCAGGCTCTGCAGAATCGTCTTGCTCTCGTTGGTCCAAGACCAGGAGCAGTGGTTGCCCGTGTGTTCCTGCAGGGTGATGACATCCCAATTTTCGCTTTCGCAGATTTGCTTGAGGGTCTTGCCGGTCACATTGTTCCAGGCCATATTTTCGGGCGTGGCGGTGTAGGCGTTGTTGGCCGTACCCGTTTCAAATTCAGATTCGTATTCGGAAATCAGGTGTCCGCCGATGTAGCAGTCAATCATCTTGACTTTGCGGAAGCCCATATTCTTGAGGATGTCGGGTAGGTGCCAGACGGCGTCCTGGGTAAAACTGTTGCCGATGAAGAGCACCTTGAGCGCCGGCGTGAGGTCGGGTGTCTCAGGGTCGTCGTATATGGTCTCGGCGGCGTGGTCGTCCAGCACGGCGTCGCTCTCGTCGAACCAGTCGTCATCATTGAGTTGGAAGGTGTAGAACTTGCCTCCGCCCAGGGTCATCGTGGATGCGACGGAGAAGGTCTTCTTGTGCTCTCCGGCATTGTCTGTCACCGTCAGGTGGATTTTGGTCCCTGCGGCAAGGGCTGTATTTTGCCAGCCGTAATTGATATAAGCATTGACAATCTGGCCGCTGGTGCTCACATTTACATTGCTCAGGTTCAGCACGAGCGAGGAGGTCTTTGCGCTTCCGCCGTTGGTGCTATAGAAAAGGTCGCTGTCGGCGGACAGGGTGATGCGCGAAACCGTCGTCACGCCGACGGGCATTTTGAGGCGGAAGCGGAACACGGAGTTCTGGTTCAGCGTTGCGCCTTGCGCGGTCGCCCAATCGGAGCGGAAGGCGAAAGTGGCGTATGAGGAAAGCCCGGAGAGGAGGGCGTTGTACTCCAGGTGAGCCGTACTCCCGTTCCCGTTCTGGCTTTGGGAGGCCAGGCTGCGGGCTGACAGGGCATCCGCCGAGGCATAGGTCCCGGGATACAAAATGCTGAAACTGCTGCCGGCTACGCCGCTGCCTGAGAAGTGGGCGGACTGGGTACCTGCCCCGTCCACGAGGGTGAAAACCTCGGAGGCGCTGCCGCTGCTGATGCGCAGGCGGTCTCCCGTCTGCCATCCCAGCGCCAGTTTGTTGCCCTGGTCGTCGAAGGAAATTTTGGACATTTCGCCGAGGTCGGCGGTGACAAGCGTGACAGGCTCGGCAGGCGTGGTGTCGACAACTTTTTCCTTGGCGCAGGAAACGGCCATCAAAGCGAGCAGTCCGGGCAAAAGCGCCCACGCTTTCAAAAAAGTGCAATGACTCATTTTCATTTTGATAGAAATTTGCTTCCCGCAAAATTAAACAATTTTTACGGGAAACACAAATATTTACTTATTCAAAAGATTATTCCGGCTTTCCTATATTCAGAAGGCTTCCTCGGTTCAGGGTAAAATCTTTTTTGATGGATTGAGAAGAAACAGGGTCTCCATCCGCATTGAAAAATTCGAGTGAAGCACCGTCGGTGAAGGAAACGCCGGGCAGTATGGCGAGGATGGGCTGCCCCGCCGATTCGAATCGGGCGGAAACGGTGGAAGACGCGTCGGTGACGGTCCCAAAAGAAAGTTCGCCGCTTTCCGAGAGGGTGACCGGTATGGTTCCGGAAAGGTTTTGGCCGGAAGCGGTAAGTGTCATTTTATGAATGTTTTCATCGGCAATCTCGGTCAACATATAACTGCATACATGCTTGAAGGAAAAACTTGCGTTGCTGGCGGAGGAACAAGCCACAGCCAGGTTGGCTGCCGAGAATTTTCCGTCTTGGAACGCGGGTACGGTTACGGTGATCACGCCATTGGAGAAAGACGCCTGTGCCGTGGCGGGATATACCGCATATAGCTTCTGGGCCGTTGCGGGCACTTCTACGGAGAAAGTGGTTATGATTCCCTCGTCGGAGGCCTGTACGACGGCAAAATCGGAGTCATTATTGCCATAAAAAACTTTGATGGCGTCGCCTTTTTCCCAACGAATCGACCGAAAGCCGTCGATGGATTCCCCGAGGGCTGTTTTGGTGCTTTCCGAACTGGCAGTGATCGTCAGGCGGACCCTGTCGCTATCGTTTTTTTTCACACACGAGCCGAGAAGGAGTGCGGCGGCCAGCGTTAGAAAGGCGATGTGCTTTTTCATGGCGTTCCGCTTAGAACTGGATATCCACAAAGATCGGATAGTGGTCGGAGGCCGTTTCGACATTACCGTTCTTGAATGTTTTAGCGACGGCGCTTTGCAATACTTTGCAGGACGGGCCGCCTTTGAGAATCAAGATATAGTCGATGCATTCTGTAGGATCGGGGCAGGGACAGGTGGGGCCGTCCGTGACGGTGATGATGTCCCAATACTCCTGCAGCAAGGAGATAACCTCGTTGGTCGGTTTGGAGTTCATATCTCCGGCGAGGAAAACGGGCTTGCCGCATCCTTCGTAGCGGGCTTTGACGGTCTCGGACAACTGACGGGCCTGGTTGAGGCAGGCTTCGTGGTTCTTGTGGTCCAAGTGGGTGGAAACAAACACGAAACGCTCGGTTTCGGCAATGACGCCGCTGCGGTATTCCGAACCTTCTCCTTTTTCCAACGCGATGGTTCCGCCGGGGGTGAAGGTCTCACGGCTGACGATGGCATTGCCGTAAGCGCCGCCCTTGTAGGCCATCGCGCGTCCGTAGGTCTGGCACCAGCCGCCCAGGGCCTGGGACAAATCCGCGCTCTGGAAGGTGTTGTGGCGACGGTTGCAGGAGTCCACCTCGTTGAGGCTCACGATGTCGGCATCCAGTTCCTGAATCATCGTGGCAATCATTTCCGTGCTGTTTTCCATATACTTACCGAATGCTCCGACATTGTATTGAAGCAAACGAATCGAGCCCTCCGCTTTGGGATAGGCACTTTTTTGTGCGCAAGAAGAGCACACGAGGGTGGCAATAGCCAACAAAACGAGTAATTTTTTCATATTCTGTTCTTACGCTTGGGTTTGAGCGGCGTCTTTGTCTTTCCGGGCGAGTTCGAACATCGCAATCAGCGCTTCGATGGACTTGTGGATGTCGTACTGTTCGGTGGATTCGGCGTACAGGGGACCCATTTTAGCGCGTTCCTCGGGGTGGTCGAGCCAGTAGTCGATGCAAGCGGCGAGGGCGCGAGGGTCTTTGGCGGGGAATACGCTGCGCTCGTCGAGGGCAAACTGGGCGGTGGCGGTCAGGGCGCCGTCGGCGAAAATCGGCGTTACGGCTTGCTGGAGGGCTTCCAGCGCGGAAAGTCCCTCTACCTCAATGGTCGCGCAATGAATATATAGGTCTGCCTTGGCAGCCAATTCGCGCAACTCTTCGCGTGTGTGAAATCGGAAAACAGGCTCGTAGTGTACGATGCCTTCTTTGTAGAGACGATGCGCTTTCTTTTTGATGCTGGCGGCCTGAGGGCCCTGACCGGCAAAGTAAAGTTGGATGCGGTCGGCATAGCGGGAGTAGCGCATGGCTTTCAGCAGGGTAGGCTGGTCTTTTTCAGCCGCCAAACGGCCGATACAGACGACAAGGAAAGGCTTTGTCGGGTCATTTTCAGCCGCGTCTGCATCTAATTTGGGGCGGATGTTCTCATCGGGAATGACACCGTTGGAAATGACGTGCAGACGGGATTTGAAACCGAATTTTTCCAGCCGCCGCTTGACATTCTCCGACGGACACTGGATGTCGGAGCAATAATTATAGACATTGCTGCGCCAATGTCGAAGCAGCGTATGATTGATTAATTTTGAATGCCCGAGATAAACGGGAGAGAAAATATTTTCCGGATGCAGGTGGTAGGTGCCGGTGCAGGGCTTTCCCATTTTCTTGCAGATACGGGCGGTCACAAGTTCCAGAAAGAAGGCTTCTTCCAAGTGGACGACATCCGCCCAGGCGACAGCTTTTTTGATAACAGCGGTCTGTGTGCGGGCGAATTGGTATCCTTCAGAACGAACCAAGCCGTTAAAGATAGGAATGTATGCGTTTTTCAATATAAAATCCGGCTGCGGTCCGCCCTCTTCACAGTTCTCCCCGGACAGAACGCGCACATCTTCTCCCGCCGCCCGGAGGAATTCGACCGTTCTTCTGGCCGAGGCTGCGAGTCCGTTTCCTTTGGAGTAATAGCTATTGGCTACAAAAAGAATTTTCATAATCAGTAATTAAATTGCCACTCGTCCACATACAGCACACTGTCGCTTGAGCCCGTGAAAAACTCTCCGTAGCGGCTGGGAGTAGCAACGATGACGACATACGTCGGCGTTTTATCGTTCTTATATTCAATGTTCAGTTCAAATTTCACATAACCCTTGGTGTCTTCCTTCAGAATCAACTTGCCGAAGCCGACGCAGTCGGGGTTTTTCTCAGCCTCGACGAATTTTTCCTTGGCCGTGTCAATGGCGGAGAGGCTCTTGCAATCCAGCAGGGAGACATCGATGGAGCCCTCGTCCGTCTTTCCTTTCTTGTCCTTGTGGGGAGCCTTCGCATAGTTGATGGTGCCGGGTTGGTAATGATACCAGCCGGAAAGGCTCTTGGGACGGCTCGTGAAGGGGGCGCCGAAGGTCATCACCGCCCCGCTGGTCCCGGAGGTCTTGTGGAATACGCCCGTAAAGAGGTTGCCGGCCACGAAGATGCCGAAGACGCTGCGACTCTGAATTTTGGCGGCGGAGCCGTCCTTGCGCCCGGGGGCGAGGTGCCCGTTGTCCGGGGTGGTGGTGTTGGCCCGGATGATGCTCAGGCCCTTGTTGGCGCTGTCCCAGACTTTTTGCTGCGCCGTTGCTTTTTCAGGGTAGGGATACCAGGTGCCGGAACTCTTGTGCCACTGGTCGAAATTCATATTGTAGAGTTGCTCCTGCGCGCTCAGGCTCAAGGATATGCTCATCAAGACGAGTAGGGTTGTTAGTTGAAGTTTCATAGTTATTTGCTTGCTGTGGACTATTGTTTAAACACCTCTTTCATAAAAAATACGTAATAGTCCTTCCAATTATACCATTCGTGACTGCCATTTGTTTCAATATAGTGGTGCGGATAGGAGCTTTTCCCCAATTTTTTATGAAAATCGCTGGCCGCGAAATGGACATAGTCGTGTTTCCCGGTATAGATGTAGTAGCCTTTCGGCGGGTTCTGGAACTGGACTTCGAGTTTGCTGTCCAGGCCGTCGAAGAACTTTTTGTACGGGCTTTCTTTGAGGATGGTCCAGGTGATGGGGGAGAAAATGCCGATGTAGTCGAATGCTTCGGGATAATTGGCGGACAAGTGGATGGTTTGAAGAGCGCCGATGGACAGCCCGGCGAGGGCGCGTCCCGATTTTTCCGCACGGGTGCGGAAGATATTGTCGACCAACCCCACCACATCGTGCATAAAGCCGCTTTCCACCGTTCCGTCCACCTCAAACAGGGACTCCAGGGCATCTTTGTAACGGGAATACTCGTAGTCGACATCACCAGGATGAAAGGATCCACAATCTGATGGGTCAGCAGGCTGTCGGTCAGTTGCAGTATGTCTCCTTTGCGAATCCACGAGGTCTCATACCCCCGCGCACCGTGCAGCAGATAGACGACGGGATAGCGTTTCCCGCTCTCGTAATAATCCCTCGGAAGATAGACTATCATCCGCCTTTGGGTGGGGCCCGGCACGGAACTGCGGTAATTGACTTCTTCTACGATGCCTTTCGGCTGGTAATCTCCGCAGACCGGTTTTCCGGCATAGTAGACCGGCGATTGCCGATTGCGGAATACGCCGCAGGAAACCGTGCATACCACCACCAACGCCAGCGCCGTCGCGCGCTTGAAGAAGGAGTATGCCGATGCGTTTTTCAAATCTTTTCCTTACCTTTGC
>CADAFY010000045.1 GCA_902787255.1 uncultured Bacteroidia bacterium | reverse complement strand
CGATGGTCGATTTCGCACGGTCTCCATGCTTGATGATCGCATCCGAAAAGTTCTGTTTGCCTTTCGTGTAATAAATCTTGATTTTGTCCCCTTGGTTCCAGTAGATATATTGTTTCTTCTGGCCGCCCGCTTCCGTGACATCGCTCAGATAGGTCTTGGTAGGCTCGTCATCCAAAAATTCTTCACGGGAGGCTGCCTCCTCCGGGGTAAACAAGCCTTTGGTCCCAAAAGCACCGGTCTGGGCGGGAGTCTGTGAAGGATTATCCTCAGCATCGGCACAGGCGCCAAAAGTCAACTGCACCATATTGAAATGGTCGGGCGAAATATAGTCGTCCCCGGGTTGGACGGGACCGACGGGAACGGACGGGTCGGAAGGGTCGCCCGGGTTCGGGTCGTCGGGATTGCTTGGGTCGTCACCGGCAGGATCGTCCTGACCTTCAGCGGCCGCACCGGATTGGGCGGCATTCGCAATGGATTCATCCTGCGCAATCTCGCTCTTGGCACAAGCAGCCGCAAAGAGGCCTGTCAAAACGAGGGCGACAATCGCGCACAACAGAGCGCCGTTACGGCCAAATAGGCCACAATTTAAAATGCTCAATAACTTTTTCATACTGCGTCCTCCTTAGTCCAAATCTTCAACATCCAGTCCGCCCTCGTCCCCGCTGAAGCCGCCGCCCGGCGAATCCAGCAGCGGAGCGTCTGCACCGCAGTATAAAACTTCTATTTCGGGGCTATGATAGTTTACCCCCCCCCTCCCAGAGGAATTTCATTGAGATTTCTTTCATATTTACACTTATACCAATTTACTACAATAAAGAGCAAAGGTAAGAAATATCTTTCAACAATCCAAAATCTGCCCATGCATGGGCCTTGGGGATACAAAAAATGCGGCCCTTCCGGGTCGCATTTTTTAATTAATCTGTTCAAATCTATTGCCGGTTGGCGGCGGCAGCGGCCTTGGCCTGGAGTTCGGCCTGGAGGCTCTCGATGGTGCGGTCGGCGGGAATGTTGAGAGCGACGCGGGCCTCGGGCATCAAATCCGTGCACTGGGCGGGGTCGATGTAGAGGACGGAAGAAGAGTCGAAAACGATGGCGAAACCTTTGGCCTTGGCCAGTTCATTGACAGCATCGACAGCCTTCTTGTGGATGGGGGCCATCAGTTTCTGCTGCTGCTCCTGCAATTCCTGGCGAATCGCTTCCTGGAACTCAGTAATGCGGTTCTGGAACTCGCCCAACTCTTTCTCTTTGCTCTCACGGATGGCGGCAGTCCAGGTGGCAGCCTTCTGCTGATACTGCTCCAACTTCTTCTGGTACTCTTCCACCATTCCCTTGTAGGTCTCCTGTGCCTCGTTGGAAGAAGCCTCCATCGTATTGCGGGCCTCGTCCATCTCGGGCATCAGTTGTATGAGAACGTTAAAATCGACATAAGCGAACTTGGGCATAGAAGCGGTGGCGTCCTGTGCAAAAAGGCTCAGGCCGGCGAAAAGCGCGATGACGCTGCTCAGAAAAATCTTTTTCATATTCTTTCTTTTATTTGGTTTATCCTTTAAAATTGTTGTCCAATCACAAAGTGGAACTGGCTCTTGCCGTTGACCTGGTCGTCGAAGCCCCATCCCCAGTCAACGCCCAGCAGACCGACCATCGGCAGGAACACGCGCACGCCGACGCCCGCGGAACGTTTAATCTGGAAGGGATTGAAATTGCTCAGGTCAGACCAGCAATTACCGCCCTCGAGGAAGAGCAATGCATAAATCGTGCTTTGCGGCTGCAAAATGACAGGATATCGCAATTCCACGGTAAATTTATCGTACAAATAGCCCGCGTAGGCCTGTGTACCGTTGCTCAGATAAAGTACATCGGTGAGCGAATAATTGGAATATCCGCGCAGGGAAATGATTTCCGAACCATAGAAGTTATAACCCGACATACCGTCGCCGCCGACGATGAAGCCTTCGAACGGAGAGTAGCCCCAGTTCTTGTTGTAGCGGCCGAGGTAGCCGAACTGGGCGCGGGTCATCAGGACCAGGTCGCCGATGAGTTTGGTATAGAGGGCGCCTTTGAAAGTCCACTTGTGGTATTCAATCCATTTGTACTTCTCAGCATCGGTCCACAGTTTCCGGCCGTTGGCATCGGTGGCATTGTAGTCCACATCGCGCCAACTGTTCACAGGCACCTTGTTGCCATCGGCATCGTAGGTATACTTGCGGAAGAGGGAGTAGGGCGGGGTGAGTTGCAGGCTAAGGGAGAAATCACTGCCCGTACGGGGATAAATCTGCTGATCGGTAGAGTTGCGGGAGAGGGTGATGGTCCAACTGACATTGTTGCTCAAGCCGGTGTCGAACATAAAGTAACCCGTCCAGTTCTTCAACTTGTAGGTCTGCCAACTGATCTGGTTGTAGAGGGTGAAATAGTTGTCCGGCCATTTCAGGCGCGTACCGATACCCGCTGCAAAGCCATACACCTCCATAAAGCGGCTGTTGTCCAGGAATCCGATGGCCAGGTAACTGTTGGTCTGGCGGGTATAATAGAGGGACAGGTTGAGCGAAGTCGGCTTCTTGCCGAAAAGCCAGGGCTCGGAGAAACTGGCCGAGAGGCTGGTGTAATAGGTACCGTTGGTCTGGAAACGGAAGGACAGGCTCTGCGCATCTCCCAATGGAACGGGACGCCAGGCGCCCTTCTGGAACATTCGTTTGGTGGAGAAGTTGTTGAAACTCACACCCACGCTCGCCACGAAGGTGTTGCCGCCCCAACCGCCGGAAAGTTCCAACTGGCTGGACGGCTTTTCCGTTACATTATATATAATGTCTACGGTGTTGTTGGCCTGGTTGGGGATGATGGAATAACCCTTGGCGGGGTCGGCGATGGCCTCGGGGTCAAACTGGCCCATCGAAGAGATTTCCCGGATGGAACGCTCGAAATCGCTCTGGCTGAACAGGTAGCCCGGACGGGTGAAAATCTGGCGGCGCACCACCTTCTCATTGGTGATGTCGTTGCCGTTGATGATGATGTTGTTGAGCGTGGCCTGCTTGCCCTCGACGATGCGCATCTCCACATCCACGGAGTCTCCCTGAATGTTGACCTCGACCGGCTGAACATTAAAGAAAAGGTAACCGTTGTCGCGATAGAGTTTGGACACGTCGTACTCATTCTGCTTGCCGCCGCCGAAGAGCCGTTTCTCCATCGTAATCATATCGTACACATCGCCCTTCTTGATTTGGAGTATCTCGTTGAGCTGGTCGGTCGAATAGACCGAGTTACCTGTCCAGGTGATGTTGCGGAAATAATAACGCCGCCCTTCTTCAAAATAGAAATTGATACCCAGGCGGTTGGACTTGATATAAAAGATGCTGTCCCGAATGAGGCGGGCATCGCGATAACCGTTCTCATTGAACTTGGAAATCAGTTTCTTCTTGTCGTTGGGATATTCTTTCTCGTCGAATTTCTTGCTCTTGAACAAGTTCATCAGGCGCATATCCCGCGTCTTCTCCATCGAAGACATCAACTGGGTGGACTTCACGTGGTCGTTGCCGAAGAAACGGATTTTCTTGATTTTGACTTTCCGTCCCTTGGTGACGGCGAAATTGACGCGGATGGCACCTTTGATGAGCGTATCCTTGGTCACTTCCACATTCACCTTGACATTCAGGAAGCCTTTTTCCTTGAAAAAGCGCTCGATGATGCCGACGCTGGTCTTTTCCACATAATCGGAGAACTCGCCACCGCGACGCAGGGACAGGCGGTCGTCCATCAGATCTTTCTGCTCGCTCTTCTTGACGCCGGTGAAGGTCCAGCGGGATACCCTCGGGCGCTCGACCACCTGGATGACCAGGTACGCGCTGTCGCGGGCAGAGGACAGGGAATCCAGACGGATGGATACATCTTCGAACTTGCGCTGGGCCCACAAGCGATTCACGATGGAGGAAACATCATCACCCGGCAGGGTGACGGCCATTCCTTTGCGCAGGCCGCTCAGTTGGATAATCTGGTCCGCACCGAAATACTGGTTCCCTTCCACGCGGACGCCTCCGACAAAGTATTTGTGGGGACGGGCATAATCGACGGACGGGGCTTGTTGCGCCGAAAGAACGCTCGTCACAGAGAGGAGCGCCAGCACAAAAAAAACGACCCGACAAATCAATTTCATCCTGCAAAGATAATCATTTATTTGAGTTTTCCGTAGCGGCGGTCGCGTTTTGCATAAATTTCAAGCACGGAAAGGAAGGCGTCACGACGGAAATCGGGCCAAAGGATGTCGGTGAAGACCCACTCGCTGTAGGCGGATTGCCAGAGCAGGTAGTTGCTGATGCGGCTTTCGCCGGAAGTGCGCACAATCAGGTCAGGATCAGGGACGCCGGCCGTCACCAGGCAATCGTGAAAATCCTGGGGCGTAGCGGCTTGGAGGGCCGTTTTTGCGGCTTCCAGACTGTCGCTTTTTTCAAGGATTTCAAGGGCCATTTTGCGGGCGGCCTGAAGGATGTCCCACTGCCCGCTGTAACTCATAAAGACGATGAGGTCGAGGGTGGTGTTGGCCGCCGTCATCGCTTCGCAAGCCTCAATCTCTTTGCGCAGGCCTTCGGACAAGCGGCCCCGGTTGCCCAGCACGCGGAAACGCACGCCATTTTCATTGAGCGAGGGCATCTCGGCGGCCATCGCCTTGCCCATCAGTTCCATCAGGTTGAGCACCTCCGTCTCGGGACGGCCCCAGTTCTCTTCCGAAAAAGCGAACACGGAGAGGTAGCGCACGCCGGTTTCCACGGCCGTTTTCACGCAGGCGCGGACGCTCTCCACTCCCTCTATATGGCCTTGGAAACGGTCTTTCCCCCGTTCTTTCGCCCAACGGCCGTTGCCATCCATTATAAAAGAAATATGTACGGGGATATTCTTTGACTCCATTTCCATATTATTTATTGCGCAAATCTTCCCCCCAATAGAGTTTGTCGGTGAGGGCGCCGATAAAATTGCTTCCCGCCAGCCGGACGCGTTTCAACGAGAACGGAGCCATCGAAATATGCAGGGAGGCCTCCGGAGAAAGGGTGTACAGGCGGTTGTCGAGCGACAGGCCCACCTGTTCGTCACGGGACTGGAAGGTGATGTCCAGGGTACTGCTGTCCGGAATGACCAAGGGGCGCACATTGAGGTTGTGCGGGGCTACGGGCGAGAGTATCCACACCTTGGACTCAGGCATCACGATGGGACCGCCCACACTCAGGGAATAGGCCGTGGAGCCGCTGCTGGTGGCGACCAGCAGGCCGTCCGCCCAATAGGTCGGAAGGCGGACTCCGTCCACGCGCACATCCACGCCGAGCATCGCCGCGCCCTTGCGGAGCACGCCCGCCTCATTGAGGGCATAGGGCCATCCGGGAAGGGCCGAAACGGGGGATTCCTGCGAAGCGGGAAGGATGCCTTGCGATGCGGGAGCGGAAGTCGCGGACGCGATATCCACGCGCAGCAGGCTGCGGTCTTCAAGGGTATATTGGCCGTCGGCAAGCCGGGCCAGGGCTTCCTGCGGATTGTATTCCGAGAGGAAACCGATGCGGCCGAGATTGATGCCTAAAAGCGGAACCCCGCGTTGGGCGACCAGACTGGCGGCGGAGAGAAAGGTCCCGTCTCCCCCGACGGCCAGCACCATATCGGTGTCAGGCTCCCATTGCTTTTCAGTGCGCAGGTGATAGAAGGAGAAGCGGTCTCCCATCTCCTCCAGGGCCTTTTTCAAGCGCACATAGCGCTCATCCTCCCACATTTCGGGGTGTCTGTCGTAAAGGGCGAGTTTCATTTTTTTACAAATCAGCGCCAAAATTAATACATTTTTCCCGAATTATCTATAACTTCGCGGCTTGTTATGACACGCTTATCAGTAAATATCAACAAAATTGCCACCATCCGCAACGCCCGGGGCGGCAATGTACCGGATGTCACCCGCGCTGCGCTGGACATCGAACGCTTTGGCGCACAAGGCATCACGGTCCATCCGCGTCCGGATGAGAGACATATCCGCTACAGCGATGTGCGCGACATCCGTCCGCGCCTGCAGGTAGAATTCAACATGGAGGGCAACCCCATCGACAGTTTCATCGCCCTGGCGCTCGAAGTGCATCCCGACCAGGTCACGCTCGTGCCGGATGCCCACGACGCCATCACCTCCAACGCCGGCTGGGACACCCTCAAGCACCGTGATTACCTGCGGGATATCTGCGCGCGTTTCCGTGCCGAAGGCATACGCACCTCCATTTTCATCGACCCGATTCCGGAAATGGCCCGTGGCGCCGCAGCGTGCGGATGCGACCGGGTGGAACTTTACACCGAAGCGTACGCCCGCCGTTTCGCGGCCGGAGAAGAAGCCGTCGAGCCCTATCTCCAGACCGCCCTGGCCGCGCGGGAGTGCGGGCTGGCCGTCAATGCCGGCCACGATTTGAGCCTGGACAACCTGGGATATTTTCTGAAAGCCATCCCCTTCATTGCGGAAGTCTCCATCGGGCACGCCCTCATCAGCGAGGCCCTCTACCTGGGGCTTGAAGAGACCGTCAAGCGGTATTTGGACATCATCGAGAACGCTATGAGCGAAAAAAATCGATAGTGTTTTCAAAAAAATATATATATTTGCAGGTTTGAAAATTGTAATTCTATAGAATAATGGACAAAAAATCACTCATCATCAGCATCGTCGCCCTGGTTATCGCCGTCGGCGCTTGCGCTTACACTATCTTTGCCACCTGCCCTTCCTGCAAGAAATCCGCTGCCAAAAGCGGTGAGGAAGCCCGCGAAACGGAAACCATCGAAATCGCCGAAGGCAGCATCGTCTATTTCCAACTGGACCGCGTAGTCAAGGAATACGATATGGCCAATGACCTGACCAGCGTCGTGGAAAGCAAAATGCAGAATGTGCAGGAGCAGCTCGCCACCCGCCAGAAGAAACTCCAGAAAGATTTCGACGCGTTCAACGAGAAATGGCAGAAGGGTCTGATGACCCAGACCACCGCCCAGGCGCAGGCCGAGAAACTCGACAAGCAGAAAGCCGAACTCGAGAAATGGGCCAACACCAAGCAGAACGAAATGCTGGAAGAGCAGCAGGTCACGATGAACCAGATCATGGACGCCATCCAGACCTTCGTCACCGCCTATAACGAAGACAAAGGCTATGCGATGATTCTGGCCAACCAGACCACCGCTCCCATTATGACCGCCAACAGCGGCCTGGACATCACCGACGAGATTATCGCGGGCCTCAACGAAGAATACATCAAGAACAAGAACAAAAAAGACTAAGTTCTTTATATGCGTTTGGTGCGTAGTACCCTGCTCGGCTTTTTCCTCTTTATCCTGTCGGCGTTCTGTCTGTCGGCACAAGATGGCGTCGAACATAAGGTCAAGTGGTACGAAGACGCACTAACCATCTGCAACCGGCACGGCATTTCGATGGACGAACTGCTGAAGGCCAACTCCTTACAGTATTCTACTGACATCAAACCGGGGATGACGATTGTCATTCCGGCCCGGAAGGCCGCCAAGTCGGCTTCGGAAACGGCTGCCCCCCAGTCGGCCGCCAAAGCCGCGGGTGCAGGTGCCGCGATAGCCGCCGCCCCCGTCGCACTGGCTGCAGGAGGTGCGCCGTCCCAGCCCGCAGATTCCCTGATGCAATCCACCGCCGACTCCCTCGCTTTGGCCGATTCCGGCTATGTTAAGCGCCACTTGCTTGCCGGCCTGGCTCTTCCGCTGAACGGAGCCGGAGGCGGCAGCGAGAACTACGCCGATTTTTATGGGGGCGCCCTGCTGGCCATTGACGAGTTGAGCCAGAACAATGGACTGGGGGTCGACCTGGTGTTCGTTGACACGCGGGAAGAAAAGAACGGCTGGAGCAAATTCCGCGATTGCGATTTCGTCGTCGGTCCCGTCTCGGGCGACGATTTGAAAGAAGCCCTGCGCGTGCTGCCCCGAGAGGTGACCGTCGTGTCGCCCCTGGACCCCCGCTGCGAGGTCCTGCTCCCCTTCCACCGCAACCTGATTCAAGCCCCCACCCCCGGTTACCGGCAGTGGGAGCAAAGCATCGCCTGGCTGAAACAGGAATTCAAGGGAAGAGACAAACTCTTCGTACTCTACGAGAAAGACTCTTCGGAAGAAAAGCCCGGCTCCGCCATCAACGCGTTGGTGGATTCCTGCGGCATTTCCGCCATCAAGTACAGTTACAAAATTCTCGACGGACGCGATGTCGCCGACCAACTCATCGAGCAGTTCTCCCAGGTCCCCGACGCCGTCAACCGGGTGCTCATCGCCAGTGACAACCAGGCCTTCGTCAACGATGCTGTCCGCAACCTGCGGATTTTGCGCCACAACGGCTGCAATGTCGTCCTGTACGCCCCGGCCCGCATCAAATCCTTCGAGACCATCGATGTAGAAAACCTGCACAGCCTGTCCTTACGGATGAGCGCGACCTATAATGTGGACTACGACAACCCCGCCGTTCAGCGCTTCCTGCTGAAGTTCAGGGCTCTCTATAATACAGAACCTAGTGCGTTCGCTTTTCAGGGATATGACCTGATGAAGTATATGCTTCTTTTGAAATCCGGTTCGCCCGACAATTGGGAGAATCAAGCCATAAGCAAAAGAACCGACCTGCTCCAAGAAAGTTTCTTGCTCAAGAAACAGGGGCAAGGTTGGATCAACAGCGCCACCCGTGGCGTCGTTTACGGCTCCGGATACAACTTAGACATATACAATCAATTCATATCTATTAAAAATGAAAACGAATGACATTATGGCCCGCCTGGAGGCGAAGCATCCCGGCGAAAGCGAGTACTTGCAGGCCGTGCGTGAAGTACTCCAATCCGTAGAGGAAACCTACAACCAACATCCCGAATTCGAGAAAGCGAAGATCATCGAGCGCATTGTCGAGCCCGACCGCATCCTCACCTTCCGTGTCACCTGGGTGGACGACAAGGGCGAGGTCCAGACCAACCTGGGCTACCGCGTGCAGTTCAACAGCGCCATCGGTCCCTACAAGGGCGGCTTGCGCTTCCATCCCGCCGTCACCCCTTCGATGCTCAAATTCCTGGGCTTCGAGCAGGTGTTCAAAAACGCCCTGACCACCCT
>CADAFY010000044.1 GCA_902787255.1 uncultured Bacteroidia bacterium | reverse complement strand
ATTTATTTCATCCACGCCGAAGAACTGCTGCAGCGCTACCCGGGCCTCAACGCCAAACAGCGCGAACTGGCCATCGTCAAGGAACACAAGGCTGTGTTCATCATCGGCATCGGCGGACAGCTCTCCGACGGTTCCATCCACGACGGCCGTGCCGCTGACTACGACGACTGGAGCACGCCCAACGGCGAAGGTCCTGCCGGATTCCAAGTCGGGAGCGCCGCGGAATACAAGGGTCTCAACGGCGATATCCTGCTCTGGAACCCCGTGCTGGAAAGCGCGTTCGAAGTATCCAGTATGGGCATCCGTGTGGACGAAGAGGCAATGCGCCGCCAACTCAAACTCCGGGACCAGGAATGGAAGGCCGACCTGTATTTCCACAAACGGCTCCTCGCCGGCGAACTTCCCTACACGATCGGCGGCGGTGTCGGCCAGTCCCGTCTGTGTATGTTCCTGCTCCGTAAAGCCCACATCGGCGAAATCCAGTCCAGCATCTGGCCGGAAGAAATGCGCCGCAGTTGCGCCCAATCCGGTATTGAATTGGTGTAAGAAGCGGTATTGATTCTAAATGAAATCCCTCGGGACTCAAATTACGATTGCTTCAACGGAGGATTTGGAGCGGGCGGCCAAAGAGTTTTTGCAGGCCATCGGCTCCGAACGCCTCATTGCGCTCTACGGCTCGATGGGCGCGGGCAAAACCACCTTCACGGCGGCCCTGTGCAAGGTTCTGGGCGTGGAAGACCCCGTCTGTTCCCCCACCTTCACCCTCGTCAATGAATATCGCCTGCCGGACGGCGGGATGATGTATCATTTCGATTTTTACCGTCTGAAAAACAGCGGCGAGGCCCTGGACATCGGCCTGTACGACTATCTCGACAGCGGCTGCCTCTGCCTGATGGAGTGGCCGGAAGTCATCGAAGACCTCCTGCCCGAAGAAACCCTCGCCGTCCATCTGGAAGTCCGTCCCGACGGAAGCCGAATTTTGTATTAAAAATACAAGATTTTTTTGTAAATTTGCCCCGCGATGAAAGTGAACGAAGCATTATTCGCGGGGAGCAGCACCACGATTTCGGAAAGACCCAAGCAAGCCTTTCCGGAATTTGCGTTTATAGGGCGTTCCAATGTGGGAAAATCTTCCCTCATCAATATGCTCTGCCAGCGAAAAGGCCTGGCCCTCACTTCTTCCAAACCGGGAAAAACGCGCCTGGTCAACCACTTTCTCATCAACCGCAGTTGGTACCTGGTGGACCTGCCGGGCTATGGCTACGCCAAGATGTCGGAAGCCGGCAAAAAGAAACTCAAACAGGTCATCCGCAATTACATCACCCTCTCTCCCGACCTGGTGATGCTCTTCGTGCTCATCGATTCACGGCACGACATCGGGCAAATCGATATGGACTTCCTTTTCGAACTAGGCGAGGGACAGATTCCGTTCGCCATCATTTTCACCAAGGGAGACAAACTCGGTCCGAACGTGCTGGCGGCCCAGATTGAAAAAGACAAGGCGGCCATCCTGGAACATTGGGAAAGCCTGCCGCCGGTATTCGTTTCCTCTGCCGAAACGGGGCTGGGACGCGAAGAAATTCTGGGTTATATCGAAGAAGTACTCCAATCCTTGCAAAAAGAATAAACAATAAATACTTTTCCTATGAACAACGTACATCCTTTGAAAGTTTTCGCGTGCCGCAACTCCCACGATTTCGGAGAGAATGTGGCCAAGTTTTTGGGCATCAAACTGGGCGATGTCGCCATCGACACCTTCAGCGACGGCGAGATTCAGCCCTGCTACAAAGAAAGCGTGCGCGGCTGCACCGTTTTCATCGTCCAATCCACCTGCCCCCCGTCAGACAACTTGATGGAATTATTGCTGATGATTGACGCCGCCAAGCGTGCTTCCGCCTCCAAGGTCATCGCCGTGATGCCTTATTTCGGCTGGGCCCGTCAGGACCGCAAAGACCGTCCCCGCGTTTCCATCGGCGCCAAACTCGCCGCCAACCTCTTGCACGTAGCCGGAGCGGATATGGTGATGACCTGCGACCTGCACGCCGACCAGATTCAGGGATTCTTTGATTTCCCCGTGGTGCACATCTATGCCAGCACGGTCTTCCTTCCCTACTTGAAGAACCTCAAAATCAAAGACCTGGCCATCGCAGCCCCCGATATGGGCGGCGCCAAACGCGCCCAGGCCTATGCCAAGTATCTGGAATGCCCGGTGATTATCTGCCACAAGACCCGCGCGAAAGCCAATGTGGTGGACAAGATCACGGCCATCGGCGACGTGGAAGGCAAGAACATCATCATTGTGGACGATATGATTGACACGGCCGGCACCCTGTGCAAAGCCGCCGCCGTCCTCAAGGAAATGGGCGCCAAGAGCGTGCGTGCCTGCGCCACCCACGCTGTCCTCTCCGGTCCCGCCTACGACCGCATTTCCGAGAGCGTGCTGGAGGAAGTCATCGTGTCCAACACCATTCCCCTCAGCAACGACCCCAACAAAAACAAGTCGAAAATCAGCGTCATCGGGATGGAGCAGACCTTCGCCAACATCATCCACGACGTCTACAACTACGAATCCATCAGCAAAGACCTGATTTACTAGGAGGCCCGTGAGCCGCCAAGGTATGAAAGTATTTCTCTTGTGTATTGCCGTCGTGGGCCTGTGCGTGGCGGGGCTGTGCGTGGGCATCCTGTTTCGCAAGGACGGGAAGTTTCCGGATACGGAGATTTCTACGAATGTGGAAATGAAGAAACGGGGCATCCGTTGTGCCAAGGAGGAAGAAATGCGCCTGTGGGGCAAGCAGCACGGTAAGAAGAAAGTCACTTGCGCCGACCTCGGTTGCACCGACTGCGGCGGGTGTCATATAATTTAACTAATTATGAGCCTTGTAGCCATTGTGGGACGGCCCAATGTCGGGAAGTCCACCCTGTTCAACCGTCTGGTCGGGATGCGCCAGGCCATCGTCGATGAGACGGCCGGCGTGACCCGCGACCGCCATTATGGCCACTGCGAATGGTGTGGCAACGAATTTTCCGTTGTCGACACCGGTGGCTACACCAGCGACAGCGACGATATCTTTGAGGAAGAAATCCGCAAGCAAGTGATGCTCGCCATCGAGGAATCCGACCTGGTGCTCTTTATGGTGGAAGCCCAGACCGGCATTACGGATTACGACCAGGAAATCGCCGATATCCTGCGTAGAAGCGACAAGAAAGTCCTGCTCGCCGTCAACAAAGTCGACAGCGGCGAAAAAATGTTCGATGTCTATCAGTTCTACGCCCTGGGCTTCGAAGAGGTCTTCAGCATTTCTTCGGCCAACGGCGGCGGAACGGGCGATTTGCTCGATGCCATCGTCAAATTCCTGCCGAAGGAAGATGCGCAGGCGAGCTCCTTCCCCGACCTGCCCCGCATAACCATCGTCGGCAAACCCAATGTGGGCAAGTCCTCGATGACCAACGCCCTGCTGGGCACCGAGCGCAACATCGTCACGCCGATGGCCGGCACGACCCGCGACTCCATCGAGACGCATTTCAACCAGTTCGGCTACGACTTTATGCTGGTCGACACGGCGGGTTTGCGCAAAAAGACCAAGGTCCACGAAGACTTGGAATTCTACTCCGTGATGCGGGCCATCCGTTCCATCGAGCATTCCGATGTCTGCATCCTGATGGTGGACGCCCAGACGGGGATTGAAGCCCAGGATATGAGCATCTTCAACCTGATTCAGCGGAACCGCAAGGGCTGCGTGGTGGTGGTCAACAAATGGGATACGGTTGTCAAGGATAGCAATACGATGAAGGAATACGCCGAAGCCATCCGTTCCCGCCTGCAACCCTTCAACGACGTACCCGTCATTTTTACCTCGGTCATCAAGAAACAGCGCCTGATGAATGTGCTGGAAGCCGCGATGGAGGTCTATTCCAATTACTCCCGCAAGATTTCCACCTCCGTCCTCAACGACGCGATGCTGCCCGAAATCGAGAACTGGCCGCCCCCGGCCTGGAAGGGAAAATACATCAAAATCAAATACTGCACGCAGTTGCCGACCCGTTCCCCTTCGTTCGCGTTCTTCTGCAACCTGCCGCAGTACATCAAGGACCCTTACAAACGTTTTCTGGAGAACAAACTCCGCGAACACTTCCCCTTCACGGGCTGTCCTATCCAGATTTTCGTCCGCCAGAAATAATCCGACCTTTTCTCTACTCTTATATTATGAAACAAACAGTGATTATTCTTTCTTTGCTCGTCGCCGGCTGCTTTACCGTGCAGGCGCAAGAGCAAACCCCGGCCCAAGCCAAAGCCAAGGCCTATGAGCAAGATACCTATTTTACGATGGACGAGATGCCGGACCTGGTCAAGTGCCTTCCGGCCCCGCCCGACACCACCGACCCCGCCTTTGCGAACGATGTGATGCGCTACGAGTGGGGCAAGATGATGCGCTCCGATGCGAAAATTGCCGCCCGCGTGGAGCGGGACGCCATCTGGGTACTGGACACGCTGGTAACGATTTTCAGCGAGCCTTTCGGACTTAAAATTACGACCAAGGATACGCCTGCCATCTACAAGGCCCTCACCAAGGGCATCTATACGGGCCAGCTCATCCGTGTCCGCCCCAAGGCCCATTTCCATCGCATGCGTCCGTTCGAATATTTCAATGAGCACGTGCTCAATCCCTGGGAAGAGGGCGAATTGAGAGGCGAAGGCTCCTACCCTTCCGGCCATACCATCCGGGGATGGCTGGCAGCCTTGATTCTGGCTGAAATCAATCCGGCGGCCGCCAACGAACTCTACGCGCGCGGATGGGAATACGGTGTGAGCCGCGTCATTTCCGGCGCCCATTGGCAGAGCGATGTGGATGCCAGCCGTCCCATCGCCAGCATCACCTACTCCCTGTTGCAAACCAGCCCCGAATTCCGCAGGCAGATGGACAAAGCCAAGAAAGAATTTGCCCGCAAGATGCGCGCCAGCAAAAAAGGAAAATAGCACGCGTGCCAAACGACAATCTTACTGTATGAAAAATATTCTCGCAACACTGCTTACGGTCTGTACCGTCGTTTCTTGTGCGCAGACACAACCCAAAAGCCAAGTCCCTGTTCTTGATTACGAGCAATTGAATGCTCAGGCCCTGAAGGAATACGACCAGCCCGTCCGCCCCGGATACGAGGGCAAGAACCCTTACTGGAACGGATACTCTACCCGCTTCATCTACGCACCCGCGTTCGACCTCCCCGAAGTGGAAGGTGCCGCTTCCTATCGCTACACGGCCAGCGTTAAGGAACAGGACTTCAGTTTCACGGCGGAAAAGCCCAATCTGGCCCTTACGCCGATTTGGAGAAAGATGCCCGTAGGTCACGTTGTCCTGAAAGTGGAAGGTCTTGACAAGCAGAACCAGGTCGTGGGACTGGCCGGAGAACGCAAGTTCTACCGTGATTTCCCCTTCCAAGGCCCCTACCAGACCCCGATGCGGACCTACAAAGAGAGTGCCGTCCGGGCGATGATGTATATCCATCATCTTCCCTCCACGCAGGCGTGGGAGCACGGAACGGAAGCGGATATGTCCTTCCGCTACAACACCTATCCCTGCAAGATGGTCTCAGCCGTGATTCGCAACGAACTGATGCTGACCCGCTTCGCCAAGAAGAGTGCTGCGAAGGCCCTGGCTATCGCCAAGAACGCCGGGGATTTCCTGATGCGTATCAGCCAGGCTCCGGACGCGCCGCTCGCCTACTTCCCGCCCACCTACTACGGCAACCTCCTGGCTTCCGCCCTTCCGGCCAACCAAGGTAAAACAATGGGTATGGAAGCGGCCAAAGCGGCTTTGGCCTTCATTGATTTGTATGAATTCACGAAAGAGGAAAAATACCTCAACCACGCCTTGGGCATCGCCCGCACCTATGTCCGCATCCAGCGGGAAGACGGCTCGGTGCCGATGAAACTGGATATCGCCACCGGCGAAGCGGTCAACGAGGTCAACTCCAGCCTGCACTGCCTGCTGTATGTATTCAAAAACCTGCACGACAAATTCGGCATTGATGAATTTGAACCCGCACGGGCCAAGGCGGAACACTGGATGATTACCCGGGCCTATGACAAATTCGAATTGGTGGGACAGTTCGAGGATGTCGGCGTCGAAGGGCTCAAACCCTATGAGAACCTGACGCACTGGACGGGCATCCCCTACCTCACCTATGCGTTGGAGAACGGAGAGCGGTCTCCGGAAGTGATTGCCCTGGCACAGGATGTCATCCGCTTCAGCGAAGACCAGTTCGTCCTTTGGAATATGGAACCGGGACCCAACGGATACCGCACCTGCGCCCTCCCCGGGGTATGGGAACAGCACAAATACCGCGTGCCCGTGGATGATTCCGCCGGCAATCTGGCCACCGGCTGGCTGGCCCTCTACAAAGCCACCGGCGACAAATTGTATTTCGCCAAAGCCAAGGCGATGATGGACAATATCGTATGCGTTCAGGATATCCGGACGGGACGCATTCCCACCATCTGGACGGAAAAATACGAAAAGGATCCCTCCCGGGAAGTTTGGCTCAATTGTCTGCTCGATGACATCCTCGCCCTTTTCCTCTTCTCCCATTTTGTAGGAGAAGAGAGTTGCGACGAGATTGAAGGCGGGCAGTTGATGGGCTGACCCCCTTCTCTCTGACTGATCAATACGCCGCTACCGGAGTTGCAGGATGACGGCGGAGCAAGGCTTGAGGACCAGTTGTCCGGCACTTTGCCGGGCCTGGCCGGCTGAAAGGACCGTCTCTGCTTTCTTCCCGTCGGGAACAAATGCGTTCAAGGCGACCTTCTGTGTCTTTCCCGTAGGGTTCAAGACGACGGCAAAGGTGTTATCCCCGTCGGAGCGTTTGAAGACCATCGGATAGGCCCCCTCTATATAAACCGGCTCGAACGCTGAATTGGCTCCAAATGCCTTGTTGGCGTTGCGCAGGGCAATCAGTGACCGGGTCCAGTTGAGCAGCGACTGGGGATCGTTCGACTGGCTCTCCACGGTCGGAGCGCCTTTCGCGACGGGGTTCTTACAGCCTTTCGCCACCCATTCCAGATAATCCTTATAGTTGGATGCGGGCGTCCAGTAGGGGCAGACGGGCAGATAGAGTTGCTCCGGCTCGCAGGTGCTGAAACCGGCGGTCTGACCTCCTGTCCACTGCATCGGGGTGCGGGCGCCGCTCCTTTGCATTCCGTTGCTGTCGGCGCCCTCCACATTGGGAAGACCGACGAGACTGCGCATACCGATTTCATCGCCATAATACAAGATGGGCAACGGCATACACAGCACCCAGGTCATCATCACCTTCAACTGTTCCGGCGTATTCCGTCCGCCGATATTCATACGCAATTGGTCGTGGTTGCCGGTAATGGATGCATACCAGCCCCAATCTTTCGTATCGTCCACCGCGTGGGTGAAATTCCAGTAGTAATTTTTCAGAATTCGCTCAGGGGTGATGCTGCGGTCAATCTTTTCCTCGGGCCAGGGAGTTCCGAACAAATCCTTTTCCGAGGGCTGTGCACCGTTCAAGGAGAAATAACTGCCCCCGTCGGCCTGATTATGGTTCGTAAAATACATATTCCGCGCAACCGTGGTCAAGTGGGACAAGTCCATATCGACATTGAAACCGGCGGAAAGGCACTCCTGCGGATTGCCCCACTCCGCGACGAGAGCGCGGTCGGGATAGTTTTCATCCATCCACTTGCGGATTTTCCGCCAGAATTTGATGGTCTCTTTCCGCCCGCTGTCTTTCTTGACCAGACTGGCGGCCATATCGACCCGGAAACCATCCACGCCTTTTCCGAACCAGAAGGCCATAATGTTCATCAACTCCGCCCGCACGGCTTTCGGTCCTTCGTCATTCACGCCCTGCTGCCAGGGAAGATTCGGGTCCGGATGGGCATAACCGTAATTGAGGGCCGGCTGACAGGCATAAAAATTCTTCATATAGTATTTCCCGCGGGGCTCGTCGCTCTTCATCCAATTTCCGATGGTGTTCTGCATATAGTTGGGGTCCTTGAGCATTTCCGCCAACTCCCGTTCCGCCTTTTCGTCCGGCAGACGGTCGGTCCAGATAAAGTAGTCCGAATAGCGCAGATTCGTTCCTTCGCAACTCTGCCGGAACCACTCGCATTTGACGGAACTGTGCCCGGCGACGAGGTCCAGCATCAGTTTCAGTCCCCGCTTGTGGGCCTCATTGACCAGTTCCACCAGGTCGTTGTTGGTACCGAAACGCGGATCCACCTTGTAGAAATCAACGACATCGTAGCCGCCGTCAATAAAATCGGAGACAAAAATCGGATTGAGCCAGATGCACTTGACCCCGAGGGAAGCGATATAGTCTAGTTGGGAACAGATGCCCTTGAGGTCACCGATACCGTTCCCGTCCGAGTCCTTGTAAGAGGAAGGGTAGATCTGGTAAATGACGGCGTTTTCCAGCCACGCGGGACCTTTGGTCCAGTCCTGTGCGAAGGGTCCGTATTCGGGGTTGACCCCGACCTTCTTGAAGGGCAAATCGGAGCATATCCAATAATAAAGTTTGACCGTCCCTTTGTTCAGGCTCTTCCCGGTCTCCAGGTCTTTTGTCTTGCCGGGTTCCGCAAAATACCAATATCCGTTCCCTAACGAACACATACCGGTCGCACCCAGGTTGAAACGCCAGCCCCTCCTGGCCAGAGGCACGGTCATTACGGGTTCCTTCTCGTAGGGTACGCCGTCCAGTTTGGCTTTGACGGGACGGGCGGCCATATCGACGGCGAATAGGTCATAGTTGGGATAGTTCTTTTTCTTCCCTTTGTAAACGGCCATATACATCAAGCCGGAGAAGGCGTCATAGGCCAGGTTCTGCACACCGTAGGAGGTATTGCCCGTCTTGACGAAGAAACGACGGGGCGATGAACTGTCGCCTTTGCGAATGTCGCTCATCTTATATTGCAGCAGCACCTGGTAATCATTATCCGTACGCAGGGTGTCGGATTTCAGTACAGCCGTAACGGTGCTGAAAGACCTGGCCGCCCACCGTGACTTCGGCTTTGTAATCCTCGTTCGCCTGGGGAACGGAAATCCGGCGCATCGCCTCTTCCTGGCTCACACCCAAACGATTGACGGCATCCACATCGATTTCTACGATGTAGAAGGAAGATTCCTTGTAGGCGTCCACTCCCATTTTTTGGGAAATATTGGCCCCGATTTCATCATCCTTGCACTCCAGGGAGGCATAGACTTTCCGTTGTGCGGCATCAAAAGTCATCGCGCCGAGATGTCCGTGAATCTCGTCGATACTGCCGATAATCTGACTCTTGTCGTCCGTGACAATAAAACGTGTCGTAAAGGAGAAATACATTCGGGATGCGGCCTCATCGTAGGCAATGCCCTGTACGTGATGAGACTGGCCCTCGACGGTAACAAGATAAGGACGGGCCCAGGCTGTCAGCGAGAGCAGGCAGGTAATGAATAAGAGAACTAATTTTTTCATAAGTTTGAACATTGATTCGTAGTTTGGCGAAGGGCGCGGAGTTCTGCGTTGTGCCGGCAAAGAGCGGAAAACAAGCGGAAAGGTGCCCGGGATCGGTATTTAAGGGCCTGAACGGGGGTGAACAGGCAGACATACAGCCAGGAAAGCCACAGCGGACGGTTGATATCGGCCAGGCGGACCAGCGCGGTGTTGTAATAGTTGCGCTCGATGAGGCGGTCTTTGGATTCGGTGCGGGCGGCACGGTCGTGGATGGCGCGGGCCGAAGGTACGACGCCGATTTTCCAGCCGTGAAAGCGGGCCCGGTCGCACCAGTTGTCGTCCTGTCCGTAGAGCGGGAACAGTTCGGCAAAGGTCCCGATTTCTTGCAAGGCCTTCACCGGCACCAGCCAATGCGCAGCCATCACGAAGGGAACGGAAATGATTTCGCGTGCTTGCTCATCACTCTTACACGCACGCTTCATCAGTTTCCCAAATTTAGGGTCCAAGGTTAGCCCATCGGCCTGCAGTTGCAAGGGGCTGAGGACGGCGTAGTCGGGATGAGCGGCCGCCGCATCCAGCAGGGCCGCCAGCGCCCCCTCCTCCAGCCAGGCATCCTGGTTGAGCAGATAAACATAATCGTAGCCCTTGCGCATCGCATACGCAAAGCCCAGGTTATTGGCAGCGGTAAAGCCCAAGTTCTCCGCACAGCGCGTCAGCCGGGCCTGAGGAAAATGCGCCTCGACAAAATCGGCGCTCCCGTCCGTCGAGTCGTTATCCACCACGAACAGGTCCACCTGCGTCCCGGGCACGGACGAAGCCGCGACCGAGCCCAGACAACGCTCCAGCCACGCCATCCCATTATAACTGACGATGATGAAAAGTACTTTCATTGACTTTGCCCTTTAATCACACATTTGACCAGGTAAGCCTGATGATGCAGCCATTTCCAAGCCTGGCGGAACGGAAGCCCCCCAAAATACCCGCGCAAGGTCTTGCGAACGGCCTGCGGGAAAGGCATACGCTCCATATTTTTCAAGAAAGCGGGACGAAGAGCGGAAGGAGCGGTAGGCTCCAGCAAGCCCGGTCGATAGGCCGCACGCTCGTCAAAGGACCTTTCTTCGCATTCAGCCCCGCAACGCTTCAGCCATTCCTCCCCTTTCGGCGTATGGGTCATCACAAAAGAAACCCCTGGCTGGGGATAGCCGATAAAATCCCCCAAAGTGATATCCCCCACCCGCTGCGGACGCGCATACGGACAGCGGTAACAGGCTTCCCGCAACGACAAACCCGAAAGATAGGCGTGCAAATACGGAGAACGTGCTGCCGGACGACGATGCACACAACGCTCCTTTTCCCACAAACTCATCTGAAACAAGGGACCTTCCCGAAAATGCACATCCGTCAAGGAGGCCCCGGGCGCCAGAAAGGCCAACTCCTGTTCCAGATAGGAAGCCGGCGTCGTCCCGTGGCAAATCAAGTCCGCACAAATCAAATGAGGATGCTCCCGAAGGGCTTGCAAGGCCGCTACCTGGCAGGGTGTGCCTACGAACAAAACGGTGCGCCCTTCGGCGAGAAAACGCTCCAACTGTTCCCGCACAGCCGCATCAAAACGGGACTGCACATAACGAGAACCCATAAACGGTGCCACATCCGTCTCCGTCCAGGCGACCACCGGGCGCATCTGCTCATCCCAACGCGTCCCGAAATACACCCCGCCGGCCTCCAGCACGGCACGGGCCAGCATCGTCGCCACCCCGCCCGAAGCAGAGCCCTGACGCTGCACAGCAGAAGGATTCCAAGCCGCATACACTTTCATCGCAAAGTCTCCTTCAAAATTTGTTCAGATTCAGCCCGAAGTACGCTGATGCGTTCCTGTACGGCCGGCCAGTCAATAGACGGAAGCGTTCCTTCTTCCAGGCAGGCCTCCAGCCCCAGGCGCCCGGCCAGGTCGTACATCCGTTCGTTCTGGGAAGCCGGGTCTCCGTCAGAAAAGCGCTTGAGCACGCACACATTGCGGGAAAGATTGGCCGACAGGGCAAAACCGTGGAAGGAATCCGTCACCACCCACGCGGCGCCGGCCAATAATGCGACAAATTCGCGCGGACCGGCATCCGGAATCACGGTGCCGATGGCGGGATGGGGATTTTCTCCGGCCGGCAGACTGACAATCCGTTCCAGACCGCATTGACGTGCGATTTCCGCCACCCGTTCCTCGTGTCCGGGACGCAGCAAATAACAGAAAAGATAGGGTTTGGCCGCGGCATCCGGGCAGGAGGTAGCCCCCGAAGCAGAACCCGCCGCAAAGGCACGCCAGGCCAAGGGAGTCAACAGGAAAGTCGGATCCAACACACAAGCAATATCCGAGCGTCCCGTCAAAGCAGAAAGAGCCTCCACCCCCGCTTTTTCCCGCAAGGAAATCGGGCCAAAGCCGCTCAGATAGGCCTTCATACGCTCCTCCAACTCCGGCGGAATCGAGCCGTTGCCCGTACTGGTTGCAAAAGCCGCCTTCTTTCCTTCGGGCGCAAAAGCCAGAAACTCGAAAGGACGGAAATGGTCGTGGACATTCCACAGTTGGTCGCTGCCGCATAAGAATAGGGAAACCTTGCGGAACAGAGCGCGAAGCCCCAGCGGGCCGACCGTCATACGGGAAGGCAACTGCTCCCGTACAAAAGAACGGATGGCGGCCGTCTTCTCCGGCCAGGGGTCGGGACCGTATTTCCAGAAACGACGAATGCCCAGCAGACGATGAAGGTTTTCCCGAATAGCGCGGAAAGTGAAAGGATATTCAAAACGGCGAAGCAAAAGGGGGTCTGCCTCTTCCTTGCGAAGGGCTCGCGCCAAGGCATAGGCCTGCAAATTGGTACCATAATTGGGGGTACCGAACCAGGTGACCAAGGCCACTTGCCGGCGTCCCGTAGGAGCGCGAAGACCGTCCCGGATGCCTCGGACGATGGCTTTAAACTTGTCCCGGCGATGCGTTTCACCCAGCAAAATACGGGGAATGCGGCTGATGAGCCACCGTCGGACAAACATTTTGCGCAAAGGTTCCGCATAAGAACCATAACGGCGAATCGTCAGGATATGGTTGCGGTAAATGCCGTACAGGCGCTCCGGAGAATAATCATAGATATGGAATCCGCACTTTTTGCGGCGGCCGCCGAACTGCTGCCAAAGTACGCCCGCTCCCACGCGGAAGGAAGGAATGCCCAGGGATTTGGCGCGAAGGACAAAATCTACATCTACCGCATCCACGGAAAATTCTTCCCGCCAGCCCCCGATTTCTTCCAGCAAGGGCAAGGCAATCAGCATCCCGGATGTAATCAGAAAATCCGTCTGTTCATAGCGCACAGCACCCTCCGAACGAGTCTCCCCGCCGGCGGCACCCGCATCAGACTTGGGCCATACACGCGGGCCATACAGTCCGACAGGGCCATCCAGCGCGGCTTTCAGATAGGCCGGAAAATCTTCCCATTCGGAATCCTGGTCCATCGTCAGCAGATAGTCAAAGCCATTTTCGCGGGCATACTTCCAGGCGGAATTCAATGCGTGGGCGATCCCCCGATTAGTCCCGTCACCCGCCTCCACCATCTTCTCCCCGGCCAACTCAAAGGGAGAATTTTTCCAGAGAAATACCCGGTCCACCGCATCGCAGTATCGCGCCAGGCGGCGCTGCAACGCCTCCACATCGGGATGATACGCTACGACGACGGCCAGGATTTTCATTTTCTAACTAGTTTGGAACGAACAAAATTCTTCTCTCCCGGCGTCAGGCCGCCCCACCAGACGCCCAATCCTGCCGCAAGCGCTCCGACCAAGGCTACCAACAAGAAACGCCAGGCCAAGGGCGGCAGCAAGAGCATCAGCAGTCCCGCCGCCAGCAACGAAGGCAGTACAGCGCTGCCCATCGGCAGCAGGGCTTCCCGCAAAAACTTACGGATAGAAAAACCGGTGTCGCGACGGGCGATCAGCAACAGCACGACATCCTTGAGCAAATAGACGGAAATGAACACGAAATACGCCGTCCAAACCGGCATCCCGGCACGGTATAGCATCCAAGTCAGCGGAAAAACGAGTACCGTTACCGCACTGGTGGTCAGGTAGAAGCGACGGATTTTTCCGTGGGCCTGCTCCAGCGTGACCAAGGTATTGGGGGTAAAATCCACCAAAAAGCACAGCAGGGTCAGGCGGGTGAAGAGCGCCGCTTCGGGCGGCAGTTCTGCCCCCAGCCACAAACGGAGGATGGCAGGCGCATCGGTCAGGAACGGCAGCGTCAACACCCATAAAATCCAGAAATAATATTTGGCGCCTTTGCAAACCAATTCAAAAGCATATTCCTTGCTTCCGCCGACATAAGATTTCACCAAAGGAGGATTGACGGCGACGGCGATGTTGGTAGCGAACTGACGCACCACCTGCTCCACCTTGTCGGCGATACCCCGTGCTGCGTTGACGGACACGCCGAAAAACACATTCATCAACTGATTGACCCCCTGGGTGCCGAGCATATAACTGCCCGAGCCCAGGAAATTCCAGCCGGCGAAAGCCCCCATTTCCTTCATCAGCACCCCCTCACAGCGGAAGGGCAGACGGGATTCCGGGAAGCGGACCGCGGCATACGCCACATAGGCGGCGCGGGAGAGCAGCCCCACGGCCAGCAGAAGCCAGACATAGAGCACCAGCCGGTCGGCGGCGGAAAAAGCAATCAGCAAAGCCACGCCCAATTTGAGCACGGCTTCCAAAATGCCCAGATAGGCATAGGCGTCCATCCGTTCGTGCGCCGTCATCAGCGACAGATAGGGCGTGGTCAGCAATTGGACAACCAACAACAGGGCCGAGGCGTGCAACACGACGGCGGCCGCCCCCATCCGCTCCGGAGGAATCGACATTTTGGCGTGAAGATACCACAAGCCCGCACTCTCTACCAGCACCAGAATCAGCAGGCAAAACCCCGCCATTATCGCCAGACTCGTTCCGAAAACCACTTTCAGTCGACGAGCATCCCCCTCTCCGAGAGCCACCATCAGATAGCGGCTGATGGCATTGGACACGGTCGTCATCACCAGCATCGACATCGTGACGACACCCCCCACCGCACTGTAAATCCCATAATCGCTGATGCCCAGCGAGCGCAGCACAATCCGATAGGTAAAGAGTCCGATGAGCAGCAGCACCAGCATACGCGCATAAAGAAAAAGCGTATTGCGGGCGATACGGCGGCTCTTTTCGGACAGGATGGACTCGGGGGCGGACATTATTGCAAGCGCGAATAATATTTGATGAAAATTTCCTTGGGAGTCTTGGTCGTGAAGATGCTGGCCAGGTTATGGGCATAGACGGTCCGCTGAACGCGCAGCCCTTTCTTGGAATTCCACAGGCACCTCAGGCTTGCCCAGCACCATTTGCAGAATTCAATCCACCAGACAATGCATCCGAGGAAGAAATAGCGCAGGGCCCTGCCGCGGCTGTGGAACATCAAAAAACCGCGCATTCCCGCCGGCTTGGTGGCGGTAATTACCTTCCGCGCGGTCTTGTGATGATAATGAATCACCAACGAATCCACATCCACATACACGCCATAGCCCTTTTCGCGGGCCTTGGTGGAAAGAGCGATGTCTTCCGGGGTAAAGAAATAACGCTCGTCAAACCAGCCCAATTCCTCAAAAATATCCCGGCGAATCATAAAACAGGCGCCGTTGATGTCGCTGGTTTGGTAAATGGAATAGGTAATGGGTCTCTTGCTCTGCGTATCATCTTTCTGGTCTTTGCCGTCGAGATGGAGGCGTTCCAGAATATATCTCCACGCCGTCTGCTTCGGACGGCCGCAAGTCTGCGTTTCTCCGCTGGGAAAATCAATTTTGGGAGAAAGAATAGCGGCATTTTCGGGCAGTTTAGCAAAATTATTCACCAAAATGTCTACCGTACGCATAAAAATCCGGGTGTCATCATTGATGCAAAGCACATATTCTCCCGTCACCTGACGCAGAGCCAGGTTGTTGTTTTCCGCAAAGCCGCGAATCTCGTCGCTCTCCACCCAATGCACCTCGGGGAAATCGGCTTTCAGACCCGCCAGGACTGCTTTATCAAACAAATACGCAACCACCCACAGTTCGTAGGAGACCGTGGTATAACGCTGCAGACTCTCCAGACAAGGCACCAAGTTGTCCGGACGATTCATACTCACTATAACGATACTGACCTTAGGCATACTAAAATTGTTCGATGGTCCTTGAATCCAATTCGGTCAAATTTAGTGATTTTCCCGGAAATCACCAAACCTTTATTTGCACCCGCCATTCTTTTAAACTATCTTTGTACGACTGCAACTAATCCACAATGCCGTTCTGCGGCTTATGAAACAACCTGATTATGGATATTCTTTGTGAGAGTGGGGCGACCAAGAGCGATTGGCGTCTGTTGGCGGAGGGGCGGGAGCTCTTCCGTCATCCCGGCGAGGGGACCAACATATCGGCCATGCGTCCGGAGGTGGTCGAGGAACGCATCCGGCAGGCGGCGTTCGGCATCAACGCGGGAATGGAGCATCTCGAAAAACTCGGCATCGCCGCCGGACAGATAGAACGAATATGGTTCTACACCGCAGGCGTGCTGAACGAGGATAGAAGAACGCGCCTGGAGGCTTTGTTAGGCGAACTTTTCCATCCGCAAAGCATTGAAGTCCAAAATGATTTGCTGGCTGCTGCCCGCGCGGCTTGCGGCCGCGAGGCGGGCATCGCGGCCATATTGGGCACGGGCTCCAATTCCTGCCTGTACGACGGAGAAAATATCGTCCGTCAGGTAGGAGCGGGAGGATACATCCTGGGCGACGAAGGGAGCGGTGCGCATTTGGGAAAACTGTTCCTGTCCGATTATATCAAGGGTTTGGTACCGCAGGATATCGCTTCGGAATTCCGCGAACTCCATCTGGGCGGCGGAGACGGGACGAAAGACTACGAAACCATCATTACAGAGGTCTATCATCCCATCGGCTCCGCTTCCACCTGGTTGGGTTCCCTGGCTCCATTCATACTCGCCCATTATGCCAACCCCTACATCAAGAATATGGTGGACGGAAGCATCCAAAGTTTCATCGACCGTCATCTCAAGGCTTATGACCTGGCCCGTTATCCCGTGGGCGTAGTCGGCGGCCTGGCTGCCTCCATTCAATCGATTTTCGTGCCGCTCGCGCGCAAAGCAGGCGCCCGTATCCGCGGCTTCTATCCCCGGCCCATCGAAGAACTCATCCGCTACCACTACGAGTAGGCGGATGCACGCTTGAACGTTAAAGATATAGAATACCTTATTCGCCCAGAGCGGCCTGGATGGCGGGGAGGAGGATACCTTCCAGCAGGGTGTAGCACAGTGGGTTGGGATGCGTGCCGTCGCTCTGGTATTCATCCTTGAAATGACCGTTCTCGTCGGCGAGGGGCGTGTAGAAATCAAGATAGGCATAGCCCTTCTCTTCGGCCAAGCGGCGGGTTTCCGCATTGGTCCGGAGAATCAGGTCGTTGAGCGGAATCTCCCCGGTCGAGGCGGCGTTGCAGGGAAGAACAGCGATGACAATCACTTTGGCCCCGGCTTGCTCCGCCATACGGGCCATCTCCATCTTATTCCGGATGACCGCATCGCTGCTCTCGAGGGTTTGAACGCGGGTGATATCGTTGGTCCCGCCTTCAACCACCACGACCTTGGGTTTGAAATAAAGGACGCTTCCGGAGAAACGCTCCACCATCATCGGGGTCGTCTGTCCGCTCACGCCGCTGTTGGTCAGTTGGTTGTCGGTAAAGAACGCGGGGTGCCCCAGGGACTCGTCATCCCAGCGGTCGATGATGCTGTCGCCAATCAGGACACACTTGACGCCTTCGGCGGGAACGGGGGTGGGATATTCATAGGCTCCGATATCCACCGTCCCGTAACGGCGAGGTCCGCCCGAAAGATCCAGCACCATAAAGCCGAACAGGGCCGCGTTGCCTTTGTCGATGCACATTGTCGCGTTCGAACTGAGGCGGAAATCGCCCTTGTCGTAATCGATGAAAATGCTTTTCCCGCTAGCCGTCGGAATGACCTGTCCGTCGCTGTCCCGGCCGTTTCCGTTCGGGTCATAGTTGTCGATTTTTTTCGTGCCGTTTTCCTGGACGGCATTGTTTTTCAGCCAAGTGTACTGATGGTTGACATACAGTTGCACGGCATTTCCCCCGGCGGCGCTGCGATTGCCAAAAATCAGGTTGTTTTTCAGCGTGCCGTTGCAATTGATGAAGACGGCCGAGGAATTGGGGGCGGAGGTTGACGCGTCATAGTTATCGATGACACTGCAATTGACGACGGCAGGGCCGTTGCTCGTGTTGCTGTTGCAGAGGATGCCGGAAACACCGCCCGATGTGGCGGTATTGCCCGTAATCAGGCAAGAGGCTATCTGGGTAGCGTTGAAGGAACGCACACCACCCCCGTTTTTGGAGGAATTTCTGCGAATGATGCAATTGTACATCGTGCCGTTTTCATTGTCTGCCGCGCTGTCGCCGTGCAGTTGCAAGCCGCCGCCGACATTGTCCGGCGCCTGGTTGTCTTCAATGGTGCAGAAGCAGACCAATCCTTTCGTATAGAGTCCGCCGCCGGCGTGGCAATGTTTGACAACGCTTCCCTGGTCAGCCCAGATACCGCCGCCCTGCGAAGAGCCGCCTTCGGCCCGGTTGTCGGTAATCTCGCAGCCCTCCAGTATGCCGCCTTTCCTCAAATAGACGCCGGCGCCATTCTCGGAAGAAGTTCGTCCGCCCTGAATCACAAGGTTTTTCCAAGTTGTCGCCGTCGAGAAGTTGTCCGCCTGATTGATCACGCGGCCGCTGGCGGCTTGCAAGAGGCTTTTATAGGTCGCAGGGTCGCAGACCGTGAACGAAGCATTGTATCCGCCGATGACATCCACTCCTTCTTTCATAGTGAAATTCCCCTCGAAGAGTCCCTCGGACAACCAGATTTCATCGATGCCCGCGACCGCTTCCGTCAAGGTCTTGAACAGATCTCTGCCAT
>CADAFY010000043.1 GCA_902787255.1 uncultured Bacteroidia bacterium | reverse complement strand
ATCGCGGCTTCCGTGGGGAATGTTTCGGCCAAAAGGACGGCCCGCGCCCATATGTTGTTCAATGTATTCGGCGTCATCTGGGTACTCTGCCTGTTCGGTCCTTTCCTTTCGCTGATCGGGAACATTGTCACGCTCTTCGGATTTCCCAATCCTGTCACGTCGAATTTCTCGGACAGCCCCGAGGCAAAGGCCGCGCTGGTCGCGAGCCTCCCCTACTGCGTGGCTACCCTGCACACCTTGTTCAACATCATCAACACCCTCATTCTCATCTGGTTCATTCCCCTGATTGAGAAGACGGTGACCTGGATGGTGCCCGCCCCCAAAGGCGACGAGGAAGAAGTCTTCCGGCTCAAATACATCAGCGCCGGTCCGCTGGCCGCTGCCGAACTTTCGCTCAATGAGGCCAATCAAGAACTGATTCATTTCGGAGAAATCTGCTACCGGGACTTTGAATACATCCGGGCGGCCATCAACGAGACAGACCCGGACAAATTTGAGAAAATCAACGAAAAACTCGTCAAATACGAGCAGATTACCGATCGCATTGAATACGAGATTTCCACCTATCTCAACGAGGTGTCCAAAGGAGAACTCAGCGAATCTTCGGCCGACCGCATCAAGATTATGTACAAAATCATCGGGGAAATGGAATCGCTGGGCGACTCGGGCGACGCCATCGGACGCCTGCTCCAGCGCAAGTTCAACCACGGCAAGATGTTCGACGAAGAAATGTTCGCCAAAATCAACCATCTGGCCGATCTGGTGAATACGGCCTACGAGGTGATGCTTGAAAACTTGCGCAACCCCGACCTGAAGGATATTTCCCGGGCGGTCGAAGCCGAACGGGACATCAACACCTGCCGCAACGACCTGCGCGAGGAGCACATCGCCAACCTGGAGACCGACCACTATCAATATACGACCGGCGTGTATTACATTGACCTTGTCTCGGAACTGGAGAAAATCGGTGACTTCATCATCAACATCTCCGAGGCCAAGATGGGGATGATCCTCAAAAGCGACCAATAATGAATTTGTGCGGAAGGCTTGGAAACGGGCTGACGGCCCTGTTGGCGGTACTCGTACTGGGGATGACGGGCGCGTGCAAGGAGAAGCCGGCCGAGAAGGCACAAGTGAGAGCCTTCCCGTCGGTGAGCGTGCCGTCGGTTCTTTCCGAGGACATCGCCCGGGCACAGGAATTCACCCTCAAGCACTATTGGGACCGCTTTGCAGATACTTCTCTGCACCATCTGCGCTGCGACTCGCTTTACATCGGCGGGGTGGCCAAGGAGGACCTGGAACAGGCCTTTGCCAACTGGCTGTATGTGATGACGGAGGCGGGACCGGCCTCTTATGATAAGGCTGTGGGCGTCCTCTACGATAAAATCGTCCTGTGTGAGAAAGCCGACAGCAGTTCCAATATCTACGAGGGCACGGTGGAAGTGGCCTGCCGCTATTTCTACGACCCCAACTCCCCGTTGCGGGACGAAGAAATGTACCTTCCGTTATGCCAACGGCTGGCGGAAAGTCCGCTGCAAGATTCGTTGCACCGGGCCAAATATGCCAAAGACGCGGCCAACTGTTCGCTGAACCGCATCGGCACGAAAGCCGCCGACTTTGCCTTTTCCGACAAGAACGGCCGCATACGAACCCTGTACAGCATCAAGGCAGACTGGACCTTGCTCTTCTTCAGCAACCCGGGCTGCCACGCCTGCAAGGACATCATCGAGCATTTGAAAGCGATGAAAGGATTCAACGAAAGCATCGCTGCAAAGAAACTGGCCATCGTGAATGTCTATATCGACGAAGATATGACGGGCTGGTACGATTATATGCCCTACTACCCCGAAAACTGGTACAACGGCTACGACCACAACCTCGTCATCCGTACGGACCATTTGTACGATGTACGCGCCATTCCTTCTCTCTATCTGCTGGACAAAGAGAAAAAAGTAGTGCTCAAAGACGCGCCCGAAGACAGAATGTATCACCAATTATCCCAATTGTTATGAACCTGACCAAGACCCTCTGGGGAACCTCCCGAACGGAACCCGGCAAGAAAAACAACGGCAAAGAAATCTGGTTGTACCGCATCACCAACCAAAGCGGTGCTTATGTGGAATTGAGCAGCGTCGGTGCGAACATCGTTTCCATCGTCGTACCCGACAAGGACGGCAATCTGACCGATGTGGTGCTTGGTTATCCTGAGGCGAACAGTTATTTCTACGACGGCCCTTGCTTCGGCAAGATTCCCGGCCGCTACGCCAACCGCATCGCCTTGGGTAAATTCTCCCTGGACGGCAAGGAATACACCCTTCCTGTCAACAATGGTCCCAACCACCTGCACGGCGGTCCCGAAGGGTTCCAGAATCAGGTGTGGGAGAGCCGGATCGACGGTGAAGCGGTGGAGTTTCTCTACAGCGCAGAAGACGGCGAGATGGGCTATCCCGGCGCGGTGGATGTCGTCGCCCGTTACGAGTGGAGCGAGGACAACTGCCTGACGCTCACCCTCAGCGGGAAGTCCGATGCCCCCACCGTCCTGAACCTGACCAACCACGTTTATTTCAACCTCAAAGGCGAAGGAAAGGGCAATATTTTCGACCACGAACTCACCCTCAACGCCTCCGAGTGGCTGCCGACGAGCGACAGCCTGATTCCGCTGGGCGAAAGCGTCCCCGTGGCCGGAACACCGATGGATTTTGTCACGCCCAAACTCATTGGGAAAGACGCCAAAGCCGATTTTGACGCCTTGCGTTTCGGCAAGGGCTATGACAACTGCTGGGTGATTGACGGCGCACAGCCGGGACAGTTGCAGGATGCGGCGGAACTCTACGCTCCCGAAAGCGGGATTGCCGTCAAAGTGACCACGACCCAGCCGGGCGTTCAGATTTACACGGGCAACTGGCTGAGCGGATGCCCCGTCGGCAAGAACGGACACCGCTACGAGGACTATGACGGGGTGGCCATCGAGTGCCAGAATTTCCCGGACGCTCCTAACAAGGCGGACTATCCTTCTCCCGTCCTTCGTCCGGATGAAACCTACCAGCAGGCCATTATTTTTGCATTTTATACCAAATAAAGCGGGAATAACCCCATGAAACAATACCTCGATTTACTCCGCGACATCCGCGAGAACGGCGTAATGAAAGAAGACCGCACCGGCGTGGGCACCCAGAGCGTGTTCGGCCGCCAGATGCGCTTCGACCTGTCGCAAGGCTTCCCCTTGCTGACCACCAAGAAAGTCCACCTCAAAAGCATCATTTACGAACTGTTGTGGTTCATTGCCGGTGACACCAACATCAAGTATCTCAAGGACCACGGCGTATCCATCTGGGACGAGTGGGCGGATGAAAACGGGGAATTGGGGCCGGTGTACGGGCATCAGTGGCGCTCCTGGCCCACCCCGGACGGACGGACCATCGACCAACTCTCGAATGTGGTGGAGATGATCAAGAAGAATCCTGACTCGCGGCGTATGCTGGTGTCAGCGTGGAATGTGGCGGAAGTGGATAAAATGGCGCTGCCGCCTTGCCATACGATGTTCCAGTTCTATGTGGCGCAGGGAAAACTTTCCTGCCAACTCTACCAGCGCAGCGCGGACGTGTTTTTGGGCGTGCCTTTCAACATTGCGTCGTATGCCTTGCTGACGATGATGATTGCCCAGGTGTGCGGCCTGGAGCCGGGGGATTTTGTTCACACCACGGGCGACACGCACATCTATCGCAATCATTTCGAGCAGGTGGCCCTCCAACTCTCCCGCGAGCCGCGTCCCCTGCCGGTAATGAAACTCAATCCGGAGGTCAAGAGCATTTTCGATTTCCAATACGAGGATTTCACGCTGGAAGGGTACGACCCCTGGCCGCGCATTCCCGCCCCTGTAGCCGTATAAAACCGCTCAACCCCGGAGGAAACTATGGAAAAGTGTCTGATAGCCGCGATTTCGGATGACTATGCCCTGGGCAAGGACAATGACTTGCTCTGGCATCTTTCGGAGGACCTGAAATATTTCAAACGCCTGACCAGCGGGCATCCGGTCATTATGGGCCGCAAGACCTACGAGTCCATCGGGCGTCCCCTGCCCAAGCGCCTCAATATCGTATTGACGCGCAAAGCCCCGGCAATGGGTTCCGGTTCGGCGAATCTGCTCTACGCTTCCACCCTGGAGGAAGCCTTCGCGTTGGCGGCATCCACCCCTTTCGAGGGGCGTGTGGACGAGCCGGACCAATGTTTCGTAATGGGGGGCGGCAGCCTTTACAAGCAGGCCCTCCCGCTCTGCGACAAATTGTACCTGACCGAAGTGCATACCACCCGTCCCGATGCGGACACTTTCTTTCCTGCATTCGATAAAAAAATTTATAGAGAATTTTCCCGTAGCGAACTTTACAGCGAAAACAATTTAACGTATCATTTTGTCATTTATGGCCGCTAGAGAAACATTTTCTTCCAAACTGGGCACCTTGATGGTGCTGGTCGGTTCCGCCGTCGGACTCGGCAACATTTGGCGTTTTCCTTTCCTCGTAGGAAAATACGGAGCCCCTTTCTTGCTCTGCTACGTCATCTGTATGTTGCTCTTGTCCATTCCCATTTTGAATTGCGAACTGCTCCTCGGACGCTTCAGCCGCAGCAATGCCTACCGGGCCTTTAAGGAGCACGGCCGCCGTTCCGTCTGGAAACTCGTCGGGATTGTGACGCTGACCGTCCCCTTCCTGATTTTCTCCTACTACTGCGTCGTAGGGGGCTGGACACTGGATTATCTGGTCAAGTCCCTGACTTTCCAGTTCACCCACTCCAGCCACGAGCAGATTGCCGCTATGTTCACCACCCTCTCTACCGGCACCTGGATTCCGCTGATCTGGACCCTGGTGTTTTTCCTAGCGACTGCCGGCGTGATTGTCATCGGGGTGAAAGGAGGCATCGAGCGCTTCAGCAAATATATGATGCCCGTCCTGTTCTTGATTATCGTCGGTCTCACGGTATGGGGGTTGACCCTGCCCGGAGCCAGCAAAGGTTTGGACCTGATGTTCAATCTCGGCTCGACGCCTTTCGGTGTGGAGACAATCGTCGTGGCGATGGGACAGTCCTTCTATTCGATGTCGCTGGGTGCCGGCGTGATGATTACCTACGGTTCCTATATGGCGGAGGATGAAAACATCCTGGCCTCTTCTTTCAAAACGGCCTTCTTCGACTTCCTGTTCGCCTTGGTCGCCTCAATGGCGATGCTGCCCGCCACCTGCGCGTTCGGTTATGACCCCGGACAAGGAGCCGGTCTGGCTTTCAATACGATGCCGATGATTTTCGCCAAGATGCCCGGCGGCTCCATCTGCGCCATCGTTTTCTTCCTCGCGCTGGTCATTGCGGCCCTGACCTCGACCGTTTCCTTGATGGAAGCAAACATCGCTTTCTTCGTGGATGAGAAGAAGATGGGACGCATCAAGGCGGCCGGCATCGTGCTGGTCGGCGCCATCGTCATCGGTTCGCTGAGCAGTTTGTCCTTCGGTCCGCTGGCCAATTTCAAGATTTTCGGCCTCACCATCTTCAATACGGTCGACCAACTTTGCGCCAACCTGCTGATGCCCATCTGCGGTCTCTTCGGCTGTCTGTTCGTCGGGTGGCAATTAAGCAAGAAGGATGTGCGCGCGGAACTCACCAACAAAGGCAGCCTCGCCCTGTCCGGCAAGGTCTTCAATGTCCTCTATTTTGTCATCCGCTACATCGCCCCCATCCTCCTTGTGATGGTAATGGTCGCCAACTTCCTTGTGGGCAGTCTTGAGTAACGAACGTTTGTTTAATAATCTTCAGTCTATTATATGAAACGACATTTCATCGGTTTTGCGTGTTGCCTCACCCTAGTAGCGGCCTTGTTCGCCTGCAACAAAAGGAACAATTCACAAGAAACGCCGGTCATCGAAGTACGGGGCGTCTTTGTCCACCCTTCCACATTGACGCTGAAAATCGGAGATAGCGAGAATCTTAAGACCATCATTTCGCCGAAGAACGCCACGGATCAAACCATCGTATGGGCATCCTCCCGGCCGGACGTAGCGACGGTCGACGGCAATGGGAAAGTGACGGCCGTCGGCAACGGGGAGGCCATCATCACGGCCACCTCGACAAACGGCGTCCAAGGAAAATGCACGGTGACCGTGGTAACGCCAGTCACTGAAGTACAAGTCCTACCTTCCACGTTGACGCTGAAAATCGGAGACACCCAAACACTTTCTACCAGCATTAAGCCGGAGAACGCCACGGATAAAACCATCGTTTGGGCATCTTCACGGCCGGATGTCGCGAAAGTCGACGAAAATGGGAAAGTGACGGCCATCAGCAGCGGGGAGGCCACCATCACGGCCACCTCCGTCAACGGAGTCCAAGGAAAATGCACGGTGAGCGTAGGGAAACTCAGTTCCAACGCAAACACGGAACCCTTGCAAGAATTTCAGGTCCTGTAGCGAGATTCTATCAGTTCCATCGACATTCCATCCTCGAAGAGGGTAATCCTCCGGCCTCAATCAAGGCCGGAGGATTTGCTTTAAAACTTTTGTGTAAAAAAGTGGAAAAAGGTGTAAGAAAATGGAAAACTTTTTCTATATTTGCACACAAGTTTTTATCTGAGTATGGTCAAGTTTATCGGCGAATATATCGGAAAGTTGGACGACAAGGGAAGAGTGGTCTTTCCTGCCGACTTCAAATCGCTGATGGACGCGGCCGACACGCGCCTGGTCATCCGCAAAGATGTCTATGAGCCCTGCCTTGAAATGTTCACTTACGAAGAGTGGGAACGGCAGAGCGAAGAACTCAAGGCGCGCCTCAACTTCTTCAACCGCGAACACGCACGCTTCTGGCGCGAGTATATGCGCAATCGGGCTCTCGTAGAACCGGATGGCAAACTCGGACGCATCACCATCCCTAAAAAACTGCTGCAGGATATCGGCATTCAAAAAGAAATCGTCTTTTTCGGGAATGACCACAAAATCGAAATCTGGTCCAAAGAAAATTTTGAACGCGAAAGCCTGACGGCAGATGGATTGGCGGCACTGGCTGAAACACTGTCCAACAAATAGCAGGAGGCTCCTATGGAAGAATACCACAAGGCTGTACTGCTTCAAGAAAGTGTCGATGCACTGGTCGGGAGCGAGCGGGACGGAGTTTATGTCGATGCCACCTTTGGCGGCGGCGGACACTCCCGCGAGATTTTGAAAAACCTGTCCCCAAAAGGACGGCTGATTGCCTTTGACAGGGACGAAGATGCCCTGCAGAATAAACCGGACGATGAACGGCTCGTATTGATTCATCACAATTTTCGCTTTGTGGAAAATTTCGTCAAGGCGGAATTGCAGGAATGGAACGATGGCCGGAATAGCGTGAACGGAGTGTTGGCGGACCTGGGCGTTTCCTCCCACCAGTTCGATACGGCGGAACGCGGTTTTTCCTTCCGCTTCGAGGCCCCGCTAGATATGCGGATGAACCGGGAAAGCTGGAAAACGGCACGAGACATCGTCAATGGCTATGAGCCGGAAGCGTTGGAACAAATTTTCCGTTTGTACGGAGAGGTGGAGAACAGCCGGAAAGCGGCCCGACTCATCGAGCGTGCGCGCAAAGAGCGGGAGATTGTCACGACGACGGACTTGAACCGGGCTTTGGAAAGCATAACGCCGGCGGTGGCCGGACACAAATACTTGGCAAAAGTCTATCAGGCCTTGCGCATTGAAGTCAACGATGAGATGAGAAGCCTGGAGAAAATGCTGGCAGGAGCGGCGGCCATCCTGGCAACGGGCGGACGACTGGTGATTATCACCTATCACTCGCTGGAAGACAGAATGGTAAAAAATTTCTTCAAGAGCGGCAACATCGCCGGGGAAGTGGAGAAAGATTTGTACGGTCGGTCGAAGGCCCCGTTGAAGCCGCTGGGCAAGATGGTTTGTCCGACAGAAGCGGAAATCGGGCAGAACACCCGCGCCCGCAGTGCCAAAATGCGGGTGGCCGTCAAGTTGTAACGGGAAAAGAGCAAGAATAGAAAACAGAACGAGAAAAGAGAGCAAAGATAAACAATGGGAGTGTTGAAAACCATATGGAAAATGATACAGAGAGTCGCCTCCGGAGACATTTTGTCTACTTTCAGGGTCGGCCACTACCTGCCGCAGATTTTCTGTATCGTCGGGGTCGCCATCGTCTATATGGTATTTGGTATTTTCATTGACGCCACCCTCGCCCGCGTGGAGAGGAATAAAACCCGCATCGAGGAACTTAAAATTGAACTGGCCCTCAAGACGAAGACTTATGCTGCCCAGCGGAAATTGGAAAATATAGAAAAAACGCTCAAGGACGGAGGAATTGACATTCACCTGCCCGACAAACCGGCTACACGTATCAAAGACTGACAAGAGAGGATGCGCAAAAAGAGAAAACATAATGCCACAAGCATGTCGATGACGATTTTCCACGTTATCTACTTTTTCTTGTCCCTCATTGCCATCTACGGCGTTATTCATATCCAGTTTTTCTGGCAGCCGGATGAGAAAACGAAGGTTTTCTTCCTGGCCCATCCCCAAGAGCGCGTCATCCAACCCATACGCGGCAACATTCTGGCTGCAGATGGACGCCCGCTCGCCCTGGCTATTCCCAACTACCACGTCACTATTGACTGCGGCATCCGCAAAAAAGAATTTGACGACAAGCGGACGGAAAAAGCGTTCCGGGAGACCATCAAAGTCGGTAAGCGCGACTCCGTCTGCCGCAGGACCGGTGCAGAGATGGAACGCAGTTGGCGGGAAAAAGCCCGTCAAATGTGCCTGGGCATCGGAAAACTGATCGGGAAAGACGGGCAGGCCCTCTATGCGGAAATCATCTCCCGCCGCGAATCCGGCAAGAAAAACCAGTTCAAAATTGCGGAATTCATCGACTACGATACGAAGGAAGCCATCCGCAAACTCCCCCTCGCCTGCGAAGGACGCTACAAGAGCGGACTCATCATCGAAGAAGAGAGCGTGCGCGACTACCCCTATGGCACCCTCGCCCGCAAGACCATCGGATATCTGCCCAAGAAAGGGAACCCGGACGGCAGCAAAACCGGAATTGAATATACCTACGACAGCCTGCTGCGCGGCACCCCGGGCTTGGAAAGCCTGATTCACGCCGACGGGAAACAAAAGATTGTAGACCATCGCAGCAAACGCATCCCCGTCCAGGACGGCTATGACATCCGCACCTCGCTGGATGTGGACATCCAGAATCTCTGCGACCGCGAATTGCGAA